>NZ_JAKZIW010000010.1:0-64299 GCF_031143325.1 Enterococcus sp. FR204
ATAAAACAGCAACGGACAGCAAAAAACAGCTAGATAAAAAACATTTTTAATCATAAAAAACCTCCATTTATATTTTTATATCCTGATTATATATTGAATTTTTATGCACACCAAACAAAACTTTAATTATATTACTATTTTTTCGCAAATATGGTAAAATATCAGAAAAAAAGAAGGTAAAGGAGAGGGACATATGAAAAAAAGTTATTAAAAAGAACTATTTATACATCGCATTTGTTATTATTATTCATAATCAGCGGTTGCAATTCGAATTACAATAAAATAACTCATGTTACAATAGAAAAAATTACAGCTAATGGAACCTTACAAACTAGAGGAACTTATATTTTAGATAATGGGTATTTAGAAATCAGTAAAGAATTTAAACAAAATATAAATTTAAATACCTCTCCAACAAAATTGTTAAGCGAAACCGATCGACTGTTACTGGCTGAAATGATTAAAGAAGACTTTCCTTCCGAAACTATTTCTACTGAAAATCCAGAGTTACTGCAAAGTTTCAACAGGAAAGTCAAAAATGGAAGAGTGGAAATCGATTCTGATAATAAAAAAACTTATCTAATCGGAAAAGATTACAAAAAGGAATTTACATGGGTAGCTGATAACCAAACAAGATTGAAAGATTCATTCGGAGTCGAATATAGTTTTACAACGGATAGCAAATAGGACTGTGACAAAAATCGTGTCACAGTCCTTTATTTCGAATAAACGGTGTTCAAAAGCCAGTTTCTCGGTATTAAGCCAAATTTATGCAAAAATGTAGAAAGCCATTTTCACAAAATTTTTCTTAATACTCGAAACTAAGCGGCTTTTTCACAACCTCTTCCTTAAACGGTGTTCAAAAGCTTGCATCTGCGGTAATAAGCCCAACCAAACGAAAAATAGGAGGAGCTATTTTTATTTGGCTGTTCTTATTACTTGATGCAGGGCAGCTTTTTCACAACCTCTGATACACGGTGTTCCAGAAGTAGCTTCTTCGAAAAATAAGCCGAAATTTTACAAAAATTTGAGAAGCAATTTTCGTAAATTCCTTCTTATTTCTTGAAGCTGACCACTTCTGTCACAACCTTATTAAAACCTATTCAATTTTTAGTAACGTTCATTCTTCTTTACACCATTATTATTTTTTCACTATTTGACAATTTAAATCAATTTAATTTCTTTTGCATATGATCATAAAGATGACCACTGATCATCCGCTGACCGACAACTTTGAAGTCATGGCGTTCGTATAATTTTTTAGCCTTTGGATTTTTTTCATCCACACTTAGACCGATGACGGAGCGATTAGCTTTCTTCGCCAATTTAGGTAATGCTTCTAATAACCGTGAACCGATGCCTTGTCCTCTAAAATCTTCTGATACGCTGATAGAGTCCAAATACCATTCATCGGGAAACGTTTCTTTATCAATAAACAAACGTGTAGACGCATCTAGCTGATATTTCTCTAAGATAGGTACCAGTGGCTGATCGATGATTGATTCTTCTTCATCTGTATAACCGTAAGCAACTCCTGCAACTTTACCGTCTATTTCTTCTACGATACCTCGTGAATAACTGTAACGATAATTTGGATCAGTGATTGCTTCTTCTAAAATCTCTAAAGTCTTTTGTTCCCCTGTCTGCTTCAAAAATGGCAATTCCATGTCTTTTAGAATCACTAAGATCAATGGGGCGATTTCTGGAGCATCTTCTTTTCTCGCAAAACGAATCATAGTTTCCTCTCCTTTTCTCCATTCTAACATGCAGAAAAAGAAATCGCAAAATCGTTATTTTAAAAAATCTTCAATCTTTTCAGTAATGAAATAACCATGAGTAACGATTCTTGCCGCTTCAGTTCGGCAATAAGGGCAGACGACTGGCATTTCTTTATCATTATGTTCGACTACATTATTGACTTCTTCGTATGCAAATTTTTTTCCGCAATTAGGGCATTTCATTTTTTCCATGTTATCTCAACTTCCTTTCATCTTTACTCTCTTAGCTTACTCTTATATTGTAAAAAAGAGAAGCAATATCCTTCTTCTATGCAGATATCCATACCTGACGGTCCTGTTCTCCATCTATTAATCGGACTTTATAATAAGGACGTTCATCTTTGACTAGAAGTGTCCACTCTTTCACTTTTGCTTTTTTCCCGTAGTAGCTGACTGCTTCCTTCATCGCTGCTTGCGGTTGTTTGAACTCTTCCGTTTTTTCTATATCAAAAAGATGTTCTGCGGCCTTTTTCGTGTCATTTCGTACGGTTGTTTTCCCAGTGGATGGATTGACTGCTATGACTTGTCCTTCACAAAAAAACTGGTATTCATATGTTGCATTCGTAGGATTCTCCAAATCTTTTTCAACTGCAAAATGAATAGCAGATATGTTATGTTCTTTTGTTTCGTTTTTTACGATTGCTGCTGCTTTTTTCAATGAGATCCGATATTCCTGGTCACTAATATCATCCATGTGAAAAGCGGCATTGAGCAGTCCCGTCATACCGGTAATCCCTATTACGATGAGGGCAGCAACACCAAACATCATTTTTTTCATTCTTCATTCTCCTGTTTCTTTTTTTTAAAGAATATCAAGAAATGATCGAATGAAAAATCGAATGAAACGAAAAAAAAGTGACAATTTTGTTATCTTTATTCGTGCAATTCTAATGGCAATCCGTCTGGATCAAAGAAAAACGTCATTTTTTTTCCTGTAAAGGTATCTTCTCTAATCGGTTCTGATTCGATCCCTAAGGACTGCAATTCTGCAATTGTTTCTTCAATATCGTCTACTTTGAAAGCAAGATGACGCAAGCCACAAGCTTCTGGATAGTTTGGTCGTTGTGGTGCATTAGCAATTCCAAAAATCTCCAATTCAGCACTTCCTAGTTTCAGATCTAATTTATAGTCATCTCGTTCTTTGCGGTAATTTTCTCTGATTACTTCAAATCCTAATTTATTAACATAAAAATCACGTGATTTCTGATAATCTGAAACAATGATGGCTATATGATGGATCGTTGTAAGGTTCATATGAGCACTCCTATTCTTCGTTTAAGCTCGGATCTATATTAATCTCCAGTTCCATTGTAAATGTGTCAGATTGAAAAAAATAGCTGTTTTTCCTTTTTATAAGAAAAAAGGCAAAAAAAAACAGAAAGTAGGTCCTCCAAGACACTCTTCCTGTTCCCAATATAATAAATGAAAGTAAGAAATTATATTTTCAAGAAAACAAACAGAAAATTATCATAACACAAATTATTTATAATTGAAAGACTAGTTTTTTTTCAAGAAAAGCATACAATAGATTGTGTTAGTAAATACAGAACACACTACATTTAGTGTCTTAAGGAGTCCTCATACATGAAGTCATATTTTCAGTTTTTAGCTCATCAGCTAAAAGGCTGGCCGCAACAAAATTATTATCTTTTCTTTTTCAGTCTTGGCTGCCAGGTCATGACTCTTGTCAATAGTCCCATCACTTGGCTGTCCGTTATTACATTTATCGGTACCACGCTTGGTGTATTGTGTATTTTATCCATCAATGCGGCAAAATCAGTCAACGGTATTTTAGGTATTTTGTCTGCGATTTGTTTTATTATCGTTGGATTCTCAGCAAAGAACTATTTAAGTATCGGTGAACAGATTGCTTATATGATCACATTGGATATCCCCGTATTGTTAAGTAAAGAATGGAATCATAATATGGCTTCAAAAATCCGAAAATTCACTGGAAAAAGCTGGTTTATCGCAATCATCAGTACTTTCCTTGTCTATCTTGTTTCAGGATTCCTGATTGGTCGTTATACAGATGATCCTCGGCCGTGGGTAGATGCCATTGCTTTTTCTATTAGCTTGACTGCTGGTATCATCAGTTTCTTGCGTTACAACAACCAATATTACTGGTGGTTAGCTTCAGGGCTTGCTCAAATGGTCCTTTGGTATATTTCATTTACGCATGGATCTGCAAGTTTGGCGATGTTCGTGAACAGCTCTGTTTACTTGCTGAATGATGTCCTTGCATTTACCGTTTCACCTTGGTATAACCAAAAAGAACGTGAACGTATGCAAAAAATGGAAGAAGAATACTACAACGCACAACAACGCGCATAAAAAAACTGAGCGTGGGACAAAAGTAAAGAACACTTTTGTCTCACGCTCTAAACACGTATAAACGGCGGAAGCAGAAGCAACTCCTTCGGAAATAAGCTGAAATTCACAAAAATTTGAAAAGCAATTTTCGTGAATTCCTTCTTATTTCTTGGAGTTAAACGCTTCTGTCCCAGCCTCTATTTTTTATAGTAATTCCTTCAGATACTTTCTTGCCTCATCATTGAAACGCAGTGATTCTTCTAACTTCTGATAATATTCCAACGCTTGTTTCTGAGCTTCAGTAAAACGATAATGTTTTCCTTTCCATTTGTCGATTGTCTCTTGCACATTTCCAGATTGGATATCTTTCACTACTAGTTGCCATTTTTCTTTTGAGACTGTACGGTCTTTCTTATCAGCAGATTGTATAGCTTCTCGTTCTTTACGCAATACTTTTAAAAAACCATTTCTGACTATCCGAGGAATGCTGTCGAAGAACCCTTCTGTAAAACCATAGCGACAATATTGCTTCCAAATAAATAGATAGATTTTTGGTTGGATGAATCGTTGGTTTTTCGCAAAATATTCCATCTGAGCAGTGACTTCTGGTGTTCGTTGACGTTTTGTCTTTCTCAACACAGAAATAAATGTTTCAAAATAAGCATTAGGATGTACTGGCACTTCTTCATATACGATGGATTGCCAATCTTTACGTAAAAATGCGCGATAGTTGATCAAGAATTCTTCTACATCCTTTACTAATTCTTCTGCAAAGTCGTCAAATAGTTCTTTTTTTATCTGTCGCTTTTTTGGCTGCCCATTGATGTGTTCACTTATTTTCTTGATTTCATTTTCCAATGCTTGATAATCCGCTATGTAAATCGGCATTTCTACTTGGCGAAATTCTGCGAGCCGCTGAGCTAATTTTATATCCGGTAAATATGGCTGTTTCATCCGACGATTTTGGTACAAGACAAAACAGTATTTTTGCCATAGTCCTTCAGGAAAATCGATATTCTTCTGCTTAAGCCATAATAATTCGTCTAAGGCCAGATCAACTTTTGTCATTCCCTGATGGATCGAAGCTGCCACTGTCGGAGAGACATGCAGGTGATCGGCAAAGTGGTTGATGCCTAGTTTTAGGATCTTTCCGGTTTTTGGCGATTTAACGATGTATTGCACTTTTAATTCTCTACCACACTCACAATACAATTTTTGCTGGCTTCGTTTTGTTCGAAAAAACGGATTGATCTTGAAGTCAGAAAACACCCAATCTGTTGCAGCTAAATAATGTTCTTCCATAAAACGAGAG
Source organism: Enterococcus sp. FR204 (assembly GCF_031143325.1). Taxonomy (NCBI): domain Bacteria; kingdom Bacillati; phylum Bacillota; class Bacilli; order Lactobacillales; family Enterococcaceae; genus Enterococcus; species Enterococcus sp. FR204. The sequence goes on from NZ_JAKZIW010000010.1 coordinate 5,404, forward strand.
CTGATTAGATATCGGCGGTGCTTATCGACTAGTTCCCGCTGTTTTTTCGTTAATTTTGCATAGATTTCCCAACGTTGACTGCTTGTGTATTGTTTAGAAATTTTGATGGGATAGCTTTTGCTGATTTCTTTTGGAAACCATTCTTCAAAGACGGATTGCCATTCTTCCACGGCTGTTTCTTTCCTTTCTAATTACAAAAAGCTGGCTACTAACATAACGTTAGCAACCAGCCAGTGTTTCTTGCTAAATTAGTGAGTTGTTCCGGCATTTCCGGAAATATCTTCTTTATTTTCTACTGCTGCTTCAACTGCATAAGTCAAAGAAGAAGCAATGTCTTCTAAAGACATAGAAGGCGTACCCACTGGACGATCGATCACTTGATCGGGTGAGAATGGCACGTGGATGAACCCACCTCGAATTGCCGGGAATTGTGTTTCGATCAAATGAAGCAAACGATACATGATATCATTGCAGACAAATGTTCCTGCTGTATAAGAGATGTACGCTGGTAGACCATGATCTTGTACATTTTTTGTCATTGCTTTGATTGGCAATGAGGTAAAGTAAGCGGCTGGACCGTTTTCTTCTAAAGCCGTATCGAATGGCTGATTTCCTTCATTATCAGGGATTCTTGCTTCTGCTAGATTGATTGCGACACGTTCGAACGAGACTGCTGACCGTCCACCTGCTTGTCCGACACAGATCACGACATCTGGTTGGTGCTGTTGGATGGCTTCTTTGACTACTTGACTGCTTTTTTCGAATACGGTCGGTACTTCCACTTTGATGATTTCAGCACCGCTGATTTCATCTGGCATTTTTTTTACTGCTTCATAGGCTGGATTCACTTTGTCCCCACCAAATGGATCAAAACCTGTTACTAGTACTTTCATCTGTTGTTCCTCCGTCCGATTGATTTAACATATGGTTATCTTTTATCATACCATTTTCCTTGCACAGCGTAAATAAAGGAAACAATAGTTTAAATAACATAACAGATCAAACTTAATATATTCTTATAAAAAAAATAGTGTTCCACTACTTTGAAAACGGATTAATTTGCTATAAAATAAAGATTGTCTGATGTAAATATCACCTATACCATTTATTTAAGAAAGGAAGTAAGAAATGAAAAAAATAACGTTAGTTTGCAAAATAGGACTTCTTTTAGGAAGCACTGTCGTTACCATGGCACAAACAGAAGTCCACGCTGGCACAGTAACAGACTCAAAAAATGAAATACGGATAACCGAACAAATGCCTCGATCAGGCGGGGTCATTTTGGATGATAGTGGGAAAGTGATCGGCACGACAGATCCCTCTCTCATAACGGATGCCCCTTTAGAAAGCAGAGGATCTGTCCATATCCACCGCGGGCATTGGACATACGGGACGCATAGTTGGCCTGCTATGCCAATAGGACAAAAACGTGCTTGGTCAAATTTCAATCATTATGATTTCTATCACCATGCAACAGCAGTTGTTGGCGGTAACAGGCGAACAGCTTATGCTGGAGCGAACCAATATGCCTATGCCACTGTAGTAGGTGATAGCAGACACACTGGCTTAGCGTATTACGGCTGGTGATGAGTCACTTCTAAGTAACCACATCGATGTTTTCATCAGACGTCATTAAAAAGTTGCTACCTATTTTAACAGTAAAGGATCACGTTTCATGAACAATAAACTTATTCGGTTGAATTTATTTGTCCTTTTTCCTATCCTTTCATTTATGATTTTCTTTTATGTCCAAGAGATGGCACAAGAAAGGATCATCGCCAATAGCTATTCGCTCCCTAAACAATACCAATCGTTCGATCTACCTCGAATGATCCAAGACGATCGACAAAACTTTTCGAGAAATCTCACCATTTTGCTCGAAACGGCAGAAGAAGAACAGTTGAACGTACTTTTTCGTGAAACAAATTTCACACCCAAAATCACGAACGGAAAGCCTGATCCAAGTGTTGATCTAGTCGTGATCGACTATTATTCTAATGAGCCAGATTTGAGAACGCTACTGAATCAACCATCAGCAAAACACCTCTCAACCCAACACTATGTGATCAATTATGCTACGTTCAACAATCATCCATTGATAGAGCTGCCTTCCTTTAAAGAAGCAACGAAATTTGTGGAGAGCCAACATACAGAGAAGGTATCAGCGTTCATCGAAAGCTTAATGACTAAATATAATAAACTCTACCAACCTTCATTCACAGTACAGGATTTTCAATATACCGACCATCCAGAAACCATCATGTTGCTTGATTTTCGACCTGTGAGAAATCTGATCTTTATCAGTCTGGTCTTCTTCTTGCTATTCACTGCTCTATGGCTATTTGACAATGCAAGAAAGTTGACGATCCTTCGATTGAATGGGCTTTCTTGTGTGGTGATTTTATATAAAGTCCTGATAAAGCATCTGCTTTTCCTGTTCGGACTGTGTTGTTTTGTCCAGCTGGTTTTTGATCCATCGATCTTCCTTTTGAATATGAGCCACCAAGTTGCTTTTTTTACCGTATCTATCGTTAGTTTGCTATGTGTTGTTTATTTCTTATGTACCACTTCTTTTGTGGAGAATCTAAATAGGAAATCGTATGCCAGAACCTTTATTTTTTCACTTTATTTCTTCAAGACCATCGCCTTCGTCTGGTGCTTGGCAAGCGTCCTTACTGTTGTCGAATTGGTCAATCTGTCGCTTCTTCCTTTTACGTATCCGGATGAATTTTCTGAGTATGCAGTATTTTATAATACCTATTCAGGGAAAAACAACCATGAAGTCATCAGTATCGAAAACAATGTATTAAGTGCCCAACAAGACCGCTTGTACCAATATCTAGAAGAAAACGGGATGCTACTGATTGGTACCATCAGTTACTTTATGGAAGAAGAAGAGATCAACCGGAAAATTTGTGTAAATGTCAATTATCTGCAAAAATACCCGATCATCAGCGTAACTGGACAAAAAATAGCGATCTCTCCCGAGGAAACACAACGTGTCTTTCTAATACCGGAAAGATTGGAGAACCAGTTCCAAGAAATCAAAGAACATTGTTTGCATGGCTACTTTCTGGATGAATCGCAAGCTGATTTTTATCTTATTCGGTCCAAACAAGAGATCCATACATTCTATCCAGACGAAGAGATCATTCATTATCCGAATGTCATCGAAGTCCAAACAAGAAACAACAGTGCGGGGAACCTCCGACAAGTCATTACAGGTAATGGGTACTTTGATCCGGTGAAAGTTCCTATCACTCACTCGGTCGAGGAAACATTTGAACCGATCAAAAAGATACTGGAAGAAAATTATTTATTGGACAACTATCCAGTCCTCACCCCGCTTTCAGAAATCAAAAAAATAGATTTACAAAGAGGTTTTGGCGAAATCAAACGACGTAGTCTGGAAATTCTCTTCGCTCTTTATCTTTTGGTCACGATGATTGCCTATCTCGTGCTGATCTCTTTGAAAATCAAAAAACAGAAATATACGATTTGGCGCTTGAATGGTATGTCCATGATCAAAACCTATCGTATGATTTTCTTGCCGTTTTTCATACAGTATGGTGCATTGATTTTATATACAATTTTCACCGATATGCCTTTTGCTTGGATCCAGAGTCTGATTCTTTTTTCTATCTTAGAGATAGGGATGATTTTCCTCACTCTACACCGTTTGGGAAGAAAAGAAAAAGCAACTATATTAAAAGGAGAATGATGTCTTGATGCCTCTCATCCAATTAGATCATGTAACGAAAGCCTACAAACAAAAACTTGTCCTGGATTCTGTCTCCTTGTCGATCGATCAAGGAGAATTTTGGACGATCCACGGAAAAAGCGGTGCAGGAAAATCTACTCTATTGAACCTTTTGGGACTGATTGATTCATTCGATGAAGGAACGGTCTCGCTCTTTGGAAAAAATGCGCCGAAAATCAACAGCAAAGCAGCTCTTTTACTACGTAGAAATAAAATCTCTTATCTTTTCCAAAATCATGGATTGATCGAAGATGAAACGATCACGGACAATTTGAATATTCCCTTCATTTATCGAAAGACCAGACGAAGAGAAAAAATTAAACTGCAGCAAGAAGCTCTTGATCAGGTATCCTTAGACTATCCATTGAAAACAAAAGTCTATCGACTTTCTGGCGGAGAAAAGCAACGCCTAGCTTTCGCCAAACTTCTACTAGAAGATAAAGAACTGATCCTAGCAGATGAACCCACTGGTTCTTTAGATAACGAGAACCGTAACCATATCTTGGATCTGCTATTCCAACAGCATCGCGCAGGGAAAACAGTCATCGTTGTGACCCATGACCCTTATATCATCGAAAAAAGTCCACGCTCTTTTTCGATAGATTCGTGGCAGGAAACTAAAAAAAGAGGTTGTGAAATCAGCGCTCTGACCTGAGTATTAGAGAAACAAACAGGAGGCGTGACACAACTAGTGTCACACCTCCTGTTTCCTAATAAAAGGTGTTCCAGAAGTAGCTTCTTCGAAAAATAAGCCGAAATTCCACAAAAATTTGAGAAGCTATTTTCGTCAATTCCTTCTTATTTTTTGAAGCTGTCCACTTCTATCACAACCCTTCTCTTCTATTATTTAAATAGAATCATATAAGCAATTTGGAAAACTAGCATAAATAACGCAATAAACAACTGGTTTTTGATCACTCCGTATTTGTCTTTCATCTCCAGCATCGCTACAGGCACGATATTGAAGTTAGCAGCCATCGGTGTCAGCAGGGTCCCACAAAAACCGCAAGTCAATGCAACCATTCCTATTAACGCTGGATTCGCTCCATGACTAAATACGAATGGTGCACCGATCCCAACCGTCATCACGGTGATGGCCGCAAATGCATTCCCCATGATTACCGTAAATATCACCATGCCAAGAGCGTAAATGATGATGCCGATGTTCACATTTCCTTCTGGAACGATCGTACCTACTGCATTGGAAATCACTGTCCCAACTCCAGCGCTTGTAAATACCGCACCTAGAGAAGCTAAAAGCATTGGCAACATGCTTAACGGCCCTACTGTGCCCAGCATATCTGCTGCATCATCTAAAAATGTACTTGGTCGATTATCTCGAGAAAAGAACATCAAGATTAGCATGGCTGCAAAAACACCGACGCCCACGCCGACTAAAGCACCTAAATTGGTAAATAGAGCAAACAAGATCGCAAAGACACCGATACTCAAAGCTGGAATAAAGATTTTCATTCCTAGTTTGTCTGACATTTTTTCCATATATTCTTTTGATGGAAGCCGGCTTTATCCTTTGCTGACTTTCTTAGCAATTGCTGGTATGGTCATCGCAAAGATCAAGCCACCGTTCACGATTGCCGGAAGCCATCTTCCTCCTGCAATAACTACCCCTAAAACCGTCCAGAAAAAGGCTGAGCCGTAACGATGAGGATTGGTTTTATCTGTTAAGTTTCTTACTCCAGTGTAAATCAACACAAGTCCCATCACGATATAAAGGATCTCCAATAATTTATCACCTAACAAAATATCAGGATTTGTAAAAAAGTCCATCTTATTGCCCCTTTCCTGGATAATATTTCTTCGCTAATTTCTTTTCTTTAAGATAGAAGTAGACACTTGCCACAACTAAAGCCGTGATAGCCACTGGAACTTCCACTAAAGCAAGCTGTCCCAATGTTACGTCATATCCTAGATCTTTCAGTGTTGATTGGACTAGCAACGCCCCTGCTCCTCCGATGAATAGTACTTGGCCAAAGAACCAGCAGACATTTTCCATAGCCGAAGCCATACCTTTTAGTTCTTCTTCATGCTTAGGATGGACTTCTAATCCTTTTGATTCGATGGTCCCCAATGCCATCGGTAAAATGATTGGACGAACAAATCCAGCAACTCCACCAAAACTCACGTTAAAAGCCGCAAAGATCATTCGAAAGATCCCATAAATATCTACAATCATACCAGCAGATACTTTCTTGAATCGCTTGATCAAGGAAGCCGCTGATTCTTTCAGACCATTTCTTTCAAGCGTTCCTGTTGCCAACATAATGATGATAAAAATCGCCATCCCGCGATTGTTTACAAAACTTGTACCTAAAAGTTCTAACATTCCTTGAATGCCAAGACCGCCAGTCAAAGCTGTAACAACTAAAGCAACCATTACGATCAATATCGAGTCTAATTTAAATGCAAACCCGAGAATAACAATCAAGACGCCTAAAAGGCTAAGATAATTTTCCATATATTTTCCTCCATAAAATGACAATATTTTTTTAATTATAAAGCAAAACACATAAAAAATATAGTTGTTTTCTCACGAAATAGACACTATTTTTAAATATTTTTCGTTATTTTTTTATCACAAAAATTATCTTACTTATTGTAAGGTAAAGCTTTTTTTAATTTATTGCCCGCTAATATATAGAAATAAGGTCTAGTTACTGTTTTTTTTAAATGATTAATAAATAACAACTCCTTTCTGTGAAATTGCAAAGCATTCATCTTCTTTTCTGCTAACGATATATTCGTCAATGCTTGGTACACTTTACTAAAAAGTATGAGATTGCCGATATCTGGATAGGTGTGCTATACTACAGAAAAAGATATACGATCTGCCACCGGGTAGTAAAAAAGAGGATGATCATTCCATTAGGTCTTTGAAGGGATGATTCTCCTCTTTTTGTGTATTTTTTATATTGAAGGAGGAACGTATGTATGGCATGGATGGAATTAATCATAGCAGGAATTTTGGAAGTATTCTGGTCAACGATGATGAAATGGAGTGATGGTTTTTCTAAAATCAATTATTCTTTTTACACAGTGATTGGAATGATTGCTAGTTTTTATTTTTTATCAAAGGCAATCAAAAGTTTGCCGATGAGTCTCTCTTATCCTATCTGGACAGGGATTGGCGCAGTTGGTTCGGTCATAATTGGTGTGGTCTTGTTTCATGATAAGCTGAATCTTTCCACTTGGTTCTTTGTGGGGATGCTACTCATCAGTATCATTGGCATCAAGATTACTAGCGGCCACTAGACACTTGGAATAAGTACTGATCAGAAAAAATAAGCCTTTTTATTTAATATTCAATTTTTTTATGAAAAAATAAGAAATAAGTCCAATGACCTAGCGACTTCTCCACTCATCAGGTGTATGCTTGTACTATCTATAGAAAAGGAGTGAATATTTTTGAAAAGTCTTTCGGTCCAAGAATTATCCAAGAACTTTGGTCACAAACAAGCCCTCAGCGATGTCAGTTTTAGCTTATCTCCTGGCAAAATCGTTGGATTAGTAGGTCCTAATGGCGCTGGAAAAACAACGATCATGAAAGCTATTTTAGGACTGATCCATTACTCAGATGGAACAATCCGTATTGGGGAAAATGAGATTTCTCCCTCTAGTCATAAAGGGTTGGAACAAGTAGGAGCATTGATCGAATATCCGGGTATCTACCCATTCTTAACAGGCTATGATCATCTGAAGTTATTCTCTGAAACAAACGATGTATCTGCTATCGATACTATCGTGAATCAGCTCAAGATGGAAAAGTACATTCACAAAAAAGCGAAATCTTACTCGTTGGGAATGAAACAAAAGCTAGGGATTGCTCTTGCCTTACTGAACCATCCTTCTATCGTTATTTTAGATGAACCGATGAACGGGTTGGATCCACAAGCAACAAGAGATGTGCGAAAAATCATTACCGACTTGGCTACTCAAGGCACCTCTTTCTTGATCTCCAGTCACTTACTCAGTGAGCTTGAAAAAATGGTGGATGAACTGATCCTGATCAATCAAGGAAAGATCATCAAGCAATGTACAATGGCTGAATTGAACCAAGCAGCGCAAGATTTCATCATTATCTCTACAACGAATGATCTAGCTGCTCGAACGATCTTGACAGAAGCTGGATATACTTTGGAAGATTCTGATAAAATCAAGCTTTTAAAAGAAAACGAAGAATTATTAGGAACCGTGATCCAGTTATTGTCTGCACAAAATATCCATGTGACAGACGTCCAGCATCTGACGAATGATTTGGAATCTTCTCTATTGGAAATTCTGGATTCAGTAAAGGGGGAAGAAGAAAAATGACATTGATTGTAAAACAAGAATTATTTAAATTGATCAAGAAAAAGTCAACTGCTGTTTTATCTGTTCTATTAGTTGTTTTGCTCATAGGAACAGCACTTCTAGCCAAAAAATACACAACGATCATTGATCCAGTTGAAATGACTGCTCAGCTTTTTAGTGCCACATCTTGGATTGTCTTTATCATGATTGCAGCTGCAAGCACGATCATTTCGATGGAAGCACAATATGGTACATTGAAAAATCTCCTTTATAGAAAGTATTCTCGAGGAGAAATATTAGTAAGCAAATGGATCACATTAGTTATTTATTCTGTTTATTTATACCTTTTAGCTATTATTGTCACTGTGTTGATGAAACTGATTCTTTTCCCTTCGATTTCCTTCACGGAGAAGGTTTCTACTGGTCAAACACTGATCCAAAGCTTGTTCACTTATACTTTGGGTAGTTATATCGGTTTATGGCTGATTTTAAGTTTAGTGTTGATGATTGCTTGCTTTATCAATAGTTCCGGTGCATCCATCTCAGCAGGAATCGTCTTTTATTTTGCTTCGTCAATCATATCTGGTATCCTTATCGCACTCATCCAAAAATGGGAGTGGATCAAATGGAATCCGATCAGTATGTTGAATCTGCAAAACCAAATTGGAAACGAAGAGATCATGAAGCAATTGACTCATCTTTCTACTAATCAAATGCTGTTCGGTAATTTAGCTTACATCGTTTTGTTCTTAGCATTAGGATATCTCGTATTTAAGCGAAAAAATGTATGATGACTCATCAAAAAAGAGGTTGTGAAAGAGACGTTCAGCCTTATTGCCGATTGGCTGTCTCTTAAACACCGTTTATTCTGAAAAAGGAGCTGTGACAACATTTGTGTCACAGCTCCTTTCCTAGTATGTTTTTGAATAAACGACAGGCTCACAACCTCTCTTTATACTTCTTTTATACTTCTATACGTGAAGCATCCCAGTGGCAAATAAAACCATTGCAATCACTCCGACCATCGTCACACCTATAAGTAAAATCTTATCTAAGTGGATATGTTGTACAGGCTCGTTTTGCTCCTTACGTGCTTTGAGATAAAAATAAATGCCTGGCAAGAAAAGAACAAGAACAAGCATTACTTCATTAAAGGCTACGACTAGCATAGCCCATACTTGAAAGGCACTTGCTAAAAGCCCTACTAAAAATTGGACCCATTCTTTCCGCTGATAAGAAAGTTTCATTTGGTACAATCCTAAGAAAAGCCACGTGAAGAAAATAGCTGCTGTACCAAGTGTGTAAGCAAAGTTATAAGCACTGTCAGTGAATAATAATGAGAGTAAAAAGACATTCGTACATAACGTCGTCAATACGATAGCATAAGTTGGTGCCCCATTTTTGTTGAGTTTTCCCCATGCTTTAGGCAAAAGTCCGTCTTCAGCCATGTTTCCCATTGTTTCAATCGGTAAGATCGTCCATGAGAGCCAAACACCAACTAAAGAAATGATCAAACCGCCGTTGATCACGACTGCTCCCCATTTACCAACCATCATTTCAAACACATAGCCCATAGCAGGCTGCGCCTTGATCGTTTGCAGCTGATTCATCGTCATTGTCCCATATGGAAGCATGGAAACCAAGACGTAAATAATAATCAAGCCGAATATCCCTAGAATCGTTGCTTTCCCAACATCTGATTGTTTTTTTGCTCGTGAACCTACGACAGAGGCTCCTTCAATACCAACAAATACCCAAAGCATCACCATGATGCAACTCAATACTTGACTGGAAAACGTGATCGGCTGTCCATTCGCATTCAATATAATGTCGCTAGAAAAGTTATCAATGAATTGTTGGATCGAAAACGTGCTGATAGCTACTACAATAAATAAAAATAATGGCACTAATTTACAGAATGTGACGATAGCATTGACGAAACTAGCATTTTCGACTCCCCGATTCACTAGCCATGCATATCCCCATAAAAAGACTGTACTCATCACGATCGATGCCAGATTTTGCCCACCTTCAAATACTGGGAAGAAATATCCTAATGCGCTCATCAACAATGTTGCAAAAGCTACGTTGCCTAACCAGCATGTGAGCCAGTAACCCCAACCGCTGATAAAACCAGCGAAACGGCCAAAACCTTCTTCTGCGTAACTAAAGATCCCGCCTTTTAAATCTGGACGTTTTTTATTGATATTATTGATCGATAAGGAGAGCATCAACATTGCTGTTCCTACGAGTACCCAACTGAAAATAGCTGGGCCGCCAGCCGATCCGGAGATGTCCGTCATAATACCAAATACGCCACCTCCAATCGCTGAACCAATTACTAAGGCAGCAAGTGGAATTAAACCAATTCCTTTTTTCTGTTGCTCTGTATCCATGTAAGCATCCTCCAAAATAAAACCGCTTTTATCAAAAAGTATAACAAACCTTTTTTATTTTTACTTAATTAATAAAAACTTTAATAGAAATATAATTCTACCGGCTTTTTTCTCATTATACAAGCAAAGCGCCTAGTCCCTTTCCAAATTACACCACCAAAAAACTTAAAAAAGATGCTATACTAAAAGGAAAGAATTGGGGGATGATCCATGAACATTTTATATATATCGATTTCAGGAAATACGCGTGCCTTTGCCAAACATCTAGCAGAATATGCTGAAAAAATGCATGCAGAAGATCCTGTCAATCCTGAAGTTACTTTAAAAGAAATCCATGAAAATAGTGATTTTACGAAAGAAACAGAACCATTTTTTACTTTCGTTCCTACTTATTTAGACGGCGGAAATGGTTTAGATAACGGTGATACAGAAATCTTGACCGAAACGATGCGTGAATATCTGGAACATGAAGACAATCATAAACTTTGTCTTGGTGTAGTCGGTAGCGGGAATAAAAACTTCAATAATCAGTATTGTCTAACAGCCAAACAATATGCACAAACATTTGGCTTTCCTTTCTTGGCAGATTATGAATTACGGGGAACACCATCTGATGTGACACGAATTTATCAGATTTTAGCAGAAAACAATAAATAATAAAAAAGAAGAAGCTGAAAAATAGATTTCAGCTTCTTCTTTCGTTTCTATTGTTTCTATCATATTAAGCTTTGACATCCATCACAGGTGCTTTTGCTTTACCTGTTTTTTCCAAGACAAAGTTTTTTACACGATCCATATTGGTTACCAAGACGATCATGGATGTTTCTTTGCCTGCTGCTTTGATCGCTTCTAAGTCAGCTTCTGCTACAAGCGTATCAGGTGTCACTTGCTGCCCTTCTGTTACTTTCACATCAAATGGCGCACCGCCTAAGTCAACTGTGTTGATTCCCATATGAAGCAAGATTTCTAAACCATTTGGCGTTGTGATCCCAATAGCGTGTTTCGTTGGGAAGACAGAACTGACTACCCCAGTAACTGGAGAATGGATATGTCCGTTTTCTGGTTCTACAAAGTAGCCTTCACCCATCATCTTTTGTGCAAAAACTGGATCACTTGCTTTATCTAAAGAAACAACTGTTCCGTCAGCAACTGATGAGAGGATAGTCACACTTTCAGCTGAAGTTTGAGGTACTGCTTTTTCAGGCACTTCATTTACTGTGGCTGTTTCAGTCGCTAATTCTTCTTTTTCTAAACGGTCTTTAGGAATACCGAAGAAGAATGTAGCAACGAAGCCACCAGCATAAGCTGCCAATAATCCAAGGATGTAGCCTAACCATTTACCGTCAGAGATCAATGGGATCAAAGCGGCTCCTGAAGGTCCAATAGCGATAGCCCCGACATTTCCGATCATTCCGATCACTGCCCCGCCGATACCTCCACCGATACAAGCAGTAATAAATGGGCGTCCTAGAGGTAATGTTACTCCGTAAATCAATGGTTCGCCGATTCCTAGGATCCCGACTGGTAAAGCTCCTTTGATCATTTCTGTTAATTCTTTATCTTTTTTGCAGCGAATCCATAATGCCAATGCTGCACCCACTTGTCCTGCACCAGCCATCGCAAGAATTGGAAGCAATAGCGTACGACCAGTTTCATCAATCATTTGCACATGGATTGGAGTCAAAATTTGATGCAGTCCGAACATAACCATCGGCAAGAATAATGTGCCTAGAACGAAGCCGGCAAATGCTCCACCAACGCCAAGTACCCAGTTGATCCCACCGACCATGCCATCAGAAATGAAACCTGCTAAAGGCATGATGAAGAAAATTTCAATCAGACCGATGGCAATCAATGAAAGAGTTGGTGTAACGATGATATCTACCGCATCAGGTACTACTTTATGCAGTTTTTTCTCAACGATTGACAATAGCCAAACAGCGAAGATGACACCTAAGATCCCACCTTGTCCAGCTGCAAGAGCTTCACCAGTAAATAAGTTTTTCAGTGGTGCTTCCGGATTCATCCCTGTCAGCATCACAACGGCCCCGATAACTCCACCAAGAGTTGGTGTTGCACCAAAAACTTGTGCAGCATTGATACCTGTATAGATAACTAGGTAGCTAAACATCCCGTTTTTCAAGATGTTCATCACATCGATATATTGTTGCCATGTTGCTGCATCAAGTGTTCCGGCTGTGACTAAGTTTGCTAAAACTGCGGCAATCCCTGCCACGATCCCAGTACCGACAAATGCAGGAATCATTGGCACAAAGATATTAGAAATGTCTTTTAATACCGATTTGATTTTAGATGGTTTTTGTTTCGATTTTTGTGCCGCTTTCATTTCTTGTGCCCGTTCGTTTACACGGTCTTTTCCAGACGCTGATGAATTTGCTGTAGCTGCACTTACAGAAGGAAGTTTTTCTCCTAATTTCACGCCTGCCAAATCAACCATTTGCTGTGCTACTTTGTTCACTTTCCCAGGTCCGATGATGACTTGAAGCTGTTCATCTTCTACTACACCAAGCACTCCTGGAATCGCTTTTAATTCAGAGACATTTACAAGATCATCATTGATGATCTTCATACGCACACGAGTCATGCAGTGGACAATGCTTTCTACATTGCCCATGCCGCCTGCCCCTTTATAAATTTGTTTTGCCAGTTCTTCCAAAGTCAGTTCGTTTTTTGCCATGGTCTTTTCCCCCTCATAAGGTCCCTTTTACAAATCCGTTTGCTTCAGCTAATTTTGCTTGAGCTTCCTCTTTATCACTATTTGTCAAAATCATGACGATAGCCAGCTTAACATTTTGATCTGCTTCTTCAAAGTACTTTTCAGCTGTTTCGTAATCAGCTTCTGTCGCTTGCATGATGATTCGTTTTGAGCGTTCGATTAGTTTTTCATTTGTTGGTTTGACATCGACCATCAAGTTATTGAATACTTTACCTATACCAATCATACTGATAGTAGAAATCATATTCAAGATCAGTTTTTGTGCTGTTCCTGACTTCAATCGAGTAGAGCCTGTCAAAAATTCTGGACCTGCATCGACTTCGATTGGGAAATCCGCGTGTTTACTGATTTCGGCTTGTTTATTGCAAGAAATCGTTCCTGTGACAGCACCGATCGATTTTGCGTAATCTAATCCACCGATCACATATGGTGTACGACCGCTAGCTGCGATACCAATAACTATATCATTTTTTGTCAAATTCAGCTTGATTAGATCTTCTTGCCCTAGCTCATAAGAATCCTCGGCCCCTTCGACAGCTACAGTCATTGCTTCTTCTCCACCAGCAATTAGACCTATGACCATTTCCGGTTCTACACCGAATGTCGGTACGCATTCAGCAGCATCTAACACACCTAGTCTTCCACTTGTTCCGGCTCCCATATAAATCAGACGTCCACCTTTTTTAAAGGATTCAATCGTGTTAGCAATCACTGGTTCGATACTTGTCAGTTCTTTTTCAACCGCAGCGGCCACTTTCTGATCTTCTTTGTTCATTAGTTGAACGGCTTGAGAAATACTCATCTCATCTAATCCAAAAGTTTCTTGGTTTCTGCGTTCCGTTGTTAGGTTCTCTAAATTGATTTTGCTCATTTTTATCTTCCTTCTTTTCTTATAAATTGATAGTTCATACCAGCTTTGATTTGGTTGATCAATGGTAGCTCTTCTTTGATAACTTTGGCTACTACATTCACTTTTTCATCCGCTGGCAAATCATATTTAGTTAATTGGATCTCACCCATATAGCGCAAATACTTTTCGTTATCTAAAGTAATAGACCCTTTCATACGCGTAGCTGTATTTCTTGCTGGGATAGACGGAATCTCTCGAAAACGTGCATCTGCGCTTCGTATGACATCTCTTGCATCGTCTTGCCGATTCGTATGCTTCCCTAATATATATTCGTAAAATTCTTCATCTACAGGTTCTGTATGGAGCAAGACTGTCTGTTCTTTTTGGAAAGAAGCAAATTGCTCCTGAACGTTTTCTGACAGACCTGCATCTCCGATGTAAACAATATACGTGTTACTTGCTAATAGATCTAGAGCGCCTGCAAGAGGATGGACCCCGCGATGTTCTTCCAAAGTCGGCAATCCTTGATGTAGTGGGCCTCTCAACTCTGTATCTCCTGGTACAAAACCTTGGACAAGGAGACCTTGAATTTTGAGCCATTGATTTTTTTTCTGATACCATTCTTTGTCCAGCCCTGTTTCGGGACGTGGATAATAATTATGCCAAGCTTCAATCTGTGAGAAATCAGCTTCTGCTTCTTTCAATTCATCGATATCTTTAGGCGTGATCGTGCTAGCATTCAAACTGATTTTCAATTGATGTGACCAGTCGGCAATCTGCTGATTGGAAATATGATAATCCATTCTTAAACCTGTTACACCAATTGCTTTCAAAGGCGTGAGATCTTCTAATGAAAAACCCGCTCGTTCCAATGCCTCTCCTGAAATATCGACCATCAATTCTAGTTTATTCTTTTTCGCTTCGCTTCCTAGTTCGATCAATCGCTTTTGATATGCCGAAACATCATCTTCTGGTATATGCATGGAAGTGAAAATACCGACAAAGCCATTGGATGCCATTTGGCGGATATACTGTTTCTTCTCTTCTGACAAAGAATCGTTCATAAATATTGAAAAGCCAAACATATTATCCCTCTTTTTCTGTATCCGTCTTCATTTCTATGACTAGAGTATATATCTAAAGAAACAAAATTTCAATACTTTTATTAAAATAATTAAATTTCATTTCTAAAGGTTGAGTTTATATTACCAAAAGAATTGTCATAACCTAAAAAAAGGCACTGCTAAGCAAAAGCAGTGCCTTGAAATATTTTATTTAAATAACACAAAAACATAATTACTCATAAGAAACCAATTCTGTATTATCTACCATGAATGTAAAGAACCCCTCATTAGGCATCGGATGAAAATAAGCATTGATCACTCTTATCAAGGCATTATGGCAAACTAACAGATAGACATTTTCTTCGTCTTCGATGCATTCTTTCAATAAAGGAACGATCCGTGCATACACATCTAAGACTGACTCCCCATTTGGGAATCGTACAGCGAACGCTAAACGTGCTTTTTGAAAGTTCTCATCTTTGCTTGGCAGTCCATCATAATCCCCAAAATCCATTTCTACCAATCGTTCATCAACCGTCAGCGGCAAGCTGAGACGATCAGCAACTGCTTGTGCTGTATCTCTTGCTCGTTGAAGAGGGGAATGGATGATTTTCGTGATTGGAACAGGCAAATCTACTACCTTTTCTGCTAGTTTCTGTGCCTGCATCTGTCCTTTTTCAGTCAGCGGCACATCTGCCCGTCCGCAAACTAATCCTTGTGCGTTCCAAGTTGTTTCTCCGTGTCTCGTTACATAAAGCATGTGATTCTCTCCTTCGTTGGCAAAGTTCCCCTTAACCATACCTTGTTGTTCTTGAGATTACAAGGGTTAGATTTTCTCAAGAGAAATAATCTCAGTAGATACTTTATCCAGGAAGGTTTGATCATGTTCCACTAGTAACATGGCAGGTTTCACGTTCAAGATCAGTTGTTCTAATTGTTCTTGATTGAAGACATCCAAATAATTCAATGGTTCATCCCATATATATAGTTCAGCTGGCTGTGATAAAGATTTAGCCAATTCCACTTTTTTCCGTTGGCCCATACTCATCTGCTCGATCTTGTTATGAAAAACATCTCTTTCCATCCCAAGCTTTCGGAGGTTGTTCAAAAATGCTTGGTAGTCTACTTGGTTTTTCTCTGCAAATTCCGCCAACGTTCCTCGATTGTCTTCATAATTTTGGCGTACATAACTAATGCTCAGATGTTTTGGCTGGGATTTTTCTCCTATAACCTTGCCGTTGAATGCCCCCAGAAGATAATGGATAATGGATGACTTTCCTGCACCGTTAGGACCTGAAATCGCCACCCGCTGATGAGGCTCGATTGTAAAATGAATTGGCTCGAATAACAGATTCTCATACCCTAATTGAAGATCTTCTACGCTTAAAAGTCGCTTATGGTGAGACGCTTGGCTATTCATCGTCAAAGAATCGATATATTCGATATCTTTCAATAGTTTTTCTTTCTCGCTGATCTGGGTCTCCATCCGATTCACGATTGCTTTGGATCGTTTCATCGTCCGTACAGCATCAGCACCCACTGCTCCTTTATTCACTCGTCTAGATTCAGTATCGATGAATCCGACTTGTTTCTTTGTTTTATCTCCTTCTCGGGAACGAGACCATTCGGCTTTTTCAGCTGCTGTTTTCTTTAGCCTACTGACTTCTTTTTTCAATTTTTCATTTTGAGCCATTTCAAATTCATCACGAAGTTTTTTCTGTTCTTCATAGATAGAGAAATTCCCTTGATAAAGTTCCAGTTGACTTTTTTCGATTGCTAAAACATGGTCCACTACTTCATCGATAAATCCCCGGTCATGGCTGACCACGATGAAGCCTTGTTTTTTCTTTTTCAAATAAGCCGCTACTTGTTTTCTACCAGAGATATCCAAATGATTCGTTGGTTCATCGATTAACGGGAAATGAGTGTCATCCACAAATAAAAGTGCCAGTAGGACTTTTGTCTTCTCTCCCCCTGATAGTGTGCTGAATTCTCTCCATAAGATTTCAGGATCTGTTTGCATCAATTGGAGCTCTCTTTCGATTTCCCATATCTCAAAATCCGTAATATCATTTAACACGTAATAGGTTAAACGTTCTTTATCTTTTGTCTGTTGCGGGAAATAGACAAATTCTTGCTGATGGATTACTTGCCCTTGATAAGGTAGTTTGTTTTGTAGAATATTCAGTAAAGTTGTCTTTCCTCGACCGTTTCGTCCGATAAGTCCTAGTTTCCATTGTGTGTCAAAATTTAGATTTGCTTGTTCAAATAATAATGTGCCTTGGCTGTCGTAGCCGAATGTCAGATTTTTTATTTCGATTTTAGACATTTTCCATCACCTCGTAAAAAAAGACCAGTCCTATTTTCAGAACTGGCTAAAGAGGATGCAAGGGTTGGGTACACACAAAAAGACCCATACATCGAAAAAACCAAGCCAATCCCGAAAATCTGCACACTGCTTCCTTGTCTCCACAAGGTACAGTCTGAATGCAGCTTTCATCAATCGACTTAATTTTTCAATGCACGGATCCCTCACTTTGTCCTATATTTGAAATTACGATAGCATAAAGAAAATGATTTTGTCAACTACTTCGGGAGGATGGTGAAAAATCTGCTAAGTGTCTGTCCTAAGATTTTTGTTTTTTCTAATGTTTGCCTGTGTTCCATTGCTTCTTCTAAACCTATTGGACCCAAATGAATACTTAAGACAATTGGGAGAAAATCAGAAAGTCCTTCTAACTCTTGGTCTCTACTTCCGCAAATAGCGATGATTGGTTTTCGATATTTTTTTGCAAGCACTGCTACACCGTATGGAACTTTTCCGTGGATCGTTTGCTGATCGATCCGCCCTTCTCCTGTAATGATGACATCTGCTTGTTCGATCTTTTTTTCCAATCCAGTGATTTGGCTGACTAAATCGAAACCAGAAACCATCTTCGCTCCCAACAAAAAAAGGGCTCCACCAATACCGCCTGCTGCTCCACTTCCTGGAATATCATCTAAATCCACCTCCCAGAAATCTTTTATTTGCTGAGCAATCTTTCCTGCTTGTTTATCTAAGAAAGCTAGCGTCGTATCTATTCCACCTTTTTGTCTTCCAAATTGCCAAGCAGCTCCTTGTTGACCTGTATATGGATTGGTAACATCTGCAGCGATAATCAATTTTACTTTAGAAACAAGAACGTTTCTTCGATCAAAATGAAGTTTTTTAGTAGATAATAAAGGATTTCCTTCTGTGTACCCTTCTAAAGAAGCACCCAAGGATTGGAGTAATCCTAGACCACCATCGCTACACCCGCTTCCTCCTAAAGTGACAATAATTTGTTCTACTTCTTGAAGCAGTGCATCTTTGATAAGTTCTCCTAAGGCATAACTGGAAGCAAGTCGGATAGTTTGATCCGTTGGTTTATCAAGTAGATCTAACCCCAATGCTTGTGCAGATTCGATGACTGCGGTATTTTTTCCTTGCCAAGTTGTCAATAAATAGCTGATTTTTCGCTGACGGAATAAGAGATCCATCCCATCAATGGTACGCCATGTTCCCCCGAGCGCGTAATAGATTGCTTCTGCAGTATTTTCTCCGCCATCTGCAATCGGCACATTGATTTTTCTTCCTTTACGATCTTCCCAGCCATTTAGAACTGCCTGATTTAGTTCAAATGAAGAAGCACTTCCTTTAAATGAATCAATTGCCGCCAAAATATCCATCTGTATCCCTCACTTTCTTCTTAAGTAAGACACTTTTTTTCATTTTTTTCAAACAAAACAATGCTATTTTCTTCCATTTTTCTATATACTAAAAGGGAACTCATTGATAAAGGAGAGAAAAAACATGAAAATCGCAATAGCTGGAGCCGGAGCAATGGGCAGCCGAATCGGATTGATGCTACATCAAAGCGGAAATGAGGTCCTCTTGATCGATCGTTGGCCTGCTCACATTGAAGCCATTCGTACAAATGGGTTGATTGCTGACTTTAACGGTAAAGAAGTAGTCGCAAAACTGCCAATCTATTCACCAGAAGAAATCATCGAAAGCAACGAACACGTGGACTTGATCGTAGCATTAACAAAAGCGAATCAATTAGATGATATGTTTCGTTCGATCCAATCCATTATTACTGACAATACTTATGTTTTGTGTTTACTAAATGGATTAGGTCATGAAGATGTACTGGAAAAATATGTGCCAAAGAAAAATATCTTATTTGGGATCACGATGTGGACAGCTGGTCTAGCTGGTCCCGGAAAAGTCACATTGTTAGGTGATGGAGAAATCGAACTAGAGAACTTGGAACCAGAAGGCGAAGCATTTACAAAAAAAGTTGTAGAAGTCTTTCAAGAAGCAAAATTAAATCCGATCTATAGCCATAATGTTCGTTATTCCATTTGGCGAAAAGCTTGTGTAAATGGAACATTGAATGGTTTATGCACGATTTTGGATTGTAATATTGCTGAACTAGGCGCGCAAAAAGCGGCAGAGAGCATGGTTCGAACAATCGTATCTGAATTTGCTTCTATCGCAGCAAAAGAAGGAATCATATTAGATCAAGAAGAAGTGTACCAACATATTGCTTCTACTTATGATCCTGACAACATCGGGTTGCATTACCCATCTATGTACCAAGACCTGATCAAAAACCATCGTTTGACTGAAATCGACTACATCAATGGTGCCGTTTGGCGAAAAGGACAAAAATATGATATTGCTACACCATATTGTGCCTTTTTGACCCAATTAGTCCATGCAAAAGAAGGAATCCTTGGCGCAGAATAAAAGGCTCTCTGATGAGAATCAGCTGAATCAGCAGCTGGTTCTCTTTTTTTAAGCCCAATGAAAGATCAAAAAGAAAACACAACTCTCATGATGCCATAAGAATTGTGCTTGTTTGTTTCGGTACATAATCTCTTCAAAATGTAGGTTTTTTATTTATTTTCAACAGAGGAGAGGTCATATTCGTATTGCTCATAAATAGTGGAATCGTTAATGATAAATCGTTTTGCCCAATTTTCTGCATCATAAAATTCCAATAGCTCTGATGGGATTGGCTTAAAAGGTGTATGCAGAAATTCCGGTAATTCATCTAAATCACGTTCTCGAAGCAAAAAAATATTTTCAGGACGATAAAAATGATAATGAGCAATCGCTTGATTATCCGTCACTAGTTTCTTTTGAAAATACATAGATTCAAATGTCCGCAAAGTCACTCCTTGCTGACCCTCCCGCAACAGTTCCAGAATCCCGCGCGATTCCCCTGTTTTTTTCAGGTACTCTTCATAAGTAAGATATCCAGGTTGTTCATTCCCTCGATGTGGAAGAATGAAATAGTTGGTCGTAACATCTCTTTTTATAAATTCCTGCTTATAGCTTTCTGCTCGTTCTTTTCTCCCATTATTCGTTGCACCAAAAAATAGATCCGTCTTTGGTTCGCTAGAAGAAAAATTCATATGTTTCGAATAAAATGAACTATTATGTTTCAGCCCAAGTTCTTTTGCTTCCAAAAAATCAAAATGATAAATCTCATCGATTGCCGGTTCATCTTGTGCCTGCTTCAGCATCGCTTCGTGTTCTGCTTTGAAGTGATTCCAAAAAAATAACACAATTTTTGCATTGGTAAACGGGCGCACGCGTCGAGCCATCTCCATATCAAATCCATAATCTAAAAAAACGATCAGCTGATAATTTGCCAACTGTTGTCTAGCTGATTTAATGAATTCCGACTGTAGTAAATCTTTTCCGGACCAAACATCTAAAGAGCGGATGGAAGGCAAAAAATAAAGTGATTTATTTTTTGCAACTAGCAGTACGTCATTTTTGTTCATCTTTTCCGCCTCACTTTCTCTGTCACTTTTTCCTATGATAGCCTGTTTAAATAGTAAAAAGCCAGTAAAACGCTTCCTATATTTGTATGAAAATTTAACATTTGTATGAAAATATGATGAAATAAATCATTCTTCTATTAAAATTCGCCTAAAAGTTTTCTGAATAGTTGTAATTGTCTGAAAATTTGTTATCATTAGTCATTGTTAAATATTGCTATTTATTCTTAATATAAATTTTGATTGTGAATTTAAAAGAAAGAGGTCATTTATGGAAGATAAAAAATTGAAAAAACAACTTAGCTCCAGACATATCACCATGTTAGCTTTAGGTGGAGCAATCGGTGCAGGTCTATTTAAAGGAAGTGGCGAAGCGATTGGGATCGCCGGCCCTTCTGTATTGATTGCTTTTTTGATTGGTGGACTGATTTTATATATCGTGATGAAAGGTCTGGGAAAAATCGTTTTAAGCGGTGGCGACACGCATCACGGATTATCCGGTTTGATACGCCCTTATCTAGGTGCTCATTCTGCTGATTTTACTGATTGGGTCTACTGGTCTATGTGGATTATCAATATCATCGCTGAAGCTGTTGCAGCTGCTTCCTTTTTGCAGTTGTGGTTCCCGCACATTCCAGCCTGGGTATTTGTTTTTATGTTGGCTGTTTTGACTACGATCATCAATCTTTATTCGGTACGGTTATTCGCAGAAACAGAATATTGGCTGGCTTTTGCTAAAATCAGTGTCATTATCTTACTGATCATTTTTGCTACTTATCTTGTCGGTCAGCAAATGTTGGGCACAGGCGTTTTCCCTACCCTTCAGCAATTGACTGACCATGGTGGGTTTACTCCTCATGGTATGAAGGGAATCATCAGTTCTTTGCTTGTAGTTATCTATTCTTACGGCGGTTCTGAACTGATTGCTATCACGGTAAGCGAAGCAGATGATCCTAAACGTGCGATTCCTAAAGCAATCAAAGGTGTCATGGGAAGAATCATTTCCTTTTACATCATTCCTTTGTTTTTGCTTTTGATTCTTTTTCCTTGGAATACTTTAGCAGGCACGAATGTCAGTCCTTTTGTGATGGTATTTGAAAAAATGAATATCCCATTTGCAGCGGATATCGTCAATTTTGTTATTGTCCTTGCTTTGTTCTCATCTATCAATTCGGGTGTGTATGCATCTTCAAGAATTTTGTTCTTCCGTTTGAAGGATCGAAAAGGTTCCTCTAGAAAACTAGCTGTTTTAAACAAGCATCAAGTACCGCAACGTGCTGTTTTATTTTGTACCAGTGTTCTTTATCTTGGTGTAGCTCTTTCTTATTTTGTCGGTGACAAATTATTTGGCTATCTGGCAGGTTCCCTTTCGTATACAGTATTATTGATCTGGATCATTATCAGTGCGGCATCCTTTGTACTGGCACTAAGAAAAGGAACATTATGGGATAAAGGAATCAGCTTTTTTGCATTAGCTGTCTTAGGATTGATTTTCCTTGGTATCCTGTTCACGAACTCCATTGGGGTAACTGTATTGACTGGCCTGCTTTACCTGTTCATTTATTTCAGTTATCAAAAAAAGAATGATGCGTTCGTATTGACGAATGAATGAAATCGATAGAAAATTTTATTTTATTTATGTGGAATAGATGGAGCTATTGAAGAAAGGAGTTGTGACAAAAGTCTTGTTGCAACTCCTTTTTCCGAATAAACAGTCTCATGACCTCTTGGTAAACGGTGTTCAAAAACCCTCTGTGCAAAATAATTGATTGTTCTCCATGCTCATGACATGATAGAAGAAAGGAATGAAAAAAAGGAGTTTGTTTTAAATGAAAAAGTATTGGAAGTTTTTGTTGATGATCGGTGTTTCAACGGTAGTTATGTTTGGTATGATGTACTTGAATGTCTATGCGCTCGATCATATCTTCTTCAGTCGTACACGAGTATTCATGGCGTTGATGATGGGTGCAGTCATGGCAGTCATCATGCTGTTGTTCATGTGGAAAATGTATGAAAACAAAAAGATAAATGTTATGATCTTAGCCGCTAGTCTTCTTGTTTTTGCCGGTTCCTTGTTTATGGTACGAAGCCAAACTACTGTCAACGACACAGCTTGGATGAAGGCCATGATTCCTCATCATTCTATCGCTATCCTGACAAGTAAACGAGCTGATTTAAAAGATCCTGAAGTAAAAAAATTAGCGGAAGAAATCATTCAGGCACAAGAAGAAGAGATCGACAAAATGAAAAAAATGATCAAAGAAATGGAATGACCATTATCTATCCAAACAGAAAAACTGCTGGGAAACGAAAGTTTCTCGGCAGTTTTTTACATAAACATCCTGTTTTTATTGTTCTAATTGCGCTGTCTTGCTTACTGCTTCTTGCGGTTTCACAAATTTTTTTGAGATTCCCCAACCTGTGAAGGCACTGACCATCGAAAACACAGGAGAAAGCAAACTGAAAAATACGAATGGCAAGTAAGTGAGTGTAGGAATACCAAATGTACTTGCTACGAAACTTCCGGCAATTCCCCAAGGCACTAAGTAGTTGATTACTGTTCCACCATCTTCTAGCGTTCTACCTAATACAGTTGGATCAAATCCTGCTTTTTCATAAGTTTCTTTAAATGCATTACCAGGCAGAATAACAGATAGGAATTGTTCACCAATAAAAATATTTACTCCGATACTTGTCATCAATGTTGTAAAAATCAATTTTGGTGTGTTCGTCATCTTTCTTGATACTCGTTCCATCACGGTTGAGATCAAGCCAAATTCGATCAACAATCCACCTAATGACAAAGTTAGAATAATCAATGACACAGTAGGCATCATACTTTCGATTCCTCCGCGGCTAAGCAGTGAATCGATTTGTTGGTTTCCAGTATTTGAAACAAACCCTGATTCGATGACCCCAGCCAACTTCGTTAAGGAAGTTTGTGGGTTTTGAATAAAAATCATTCCTACTGCTACAGCGATATTCAACAAAATCGTCAAAATTGCCGGCACCTTTTTCCATGCACACAGTAACATTAAAAATAAAGGAATCAGTGACCAGATTGAAATAGTAAAGTTTGCTTCTAGAACATCAGTCACTTCACGAATAGATGAAAGACTTGCGGCTTTACTTGTGTGTCCTAAAATCATGAATAAAAAGAAAGAAACAACAAATGCCGGAACAGTTGACCACATCATATGCTTGATGTGTTTGAACAAATCGGCATCAACAATAGCTGCTGCTAGATTTGTTGATTCGGATAATGGAGACATCTTATCTCCAAAAACGGCACCTGAAACAATAGCTCCAACAACCAGCGCTGGATTTAGGCCTAGTGTTGTCCCAATACCGAAAAATGCAATCCCAATCGTTGACATAACAGTAAAGGCACTCCCTACAGCGCTACCTACGATTGCACACACAACAAATACAGAAGGGACAAACCACTGGACACTGATCAATTTGAACCCAATGACCATTAGAGTTGGAATGATCCCTGCTTGTATCCATACAGCAATCAATGAACCGACTAAAATAAAAATAAAGATTGGGATGATTCCTGGTTTGATGCCATTGATGATTCCTTCGTGCAGCCAATCTGTCGGGTATCTTTTTATCACTGCATACAACATGACCATTCCGATCGCTGCTAAGATCGTGATATTAGGTGAGACCTTTAATCCGACAACGCCAATCGCAATGCCTAAAACAATAACCATTAATACAAGTGTTGCTTCTAAAAAACTTGGTGTTCCTTTTTTTCCCATGATAATCTCTCCTTTTTTAGTTGTTCTTATGTTCTAAAAAAGTTAAGATATCGGATTACTCCGCCGCAATTCATCCGCGATTCCTCCTTTATAAAAATAAAAAGACCTGTTTTAAACTAAGGACGAATGACTCCGCGGTACCACCTTAATTAAAAACAGATCTGTTTTTCACTTTCAAACTTTTATTCAAATGTATGGACTTTCCATGTAATTCGTCAATTAGGCTTGATCGGTTCACAGCGACCACCGACTTTCTGAACAAAACACCTAACCGCTACTGCGTGAAAAGTTGACTTGTATGAAGTTTACCTTCCATAAGATCATTTGTCAATGAAAAAGAAAATATTTTTTCATTTTTCTGAAAATTATTTTTATAACTTTCACACACAAGTTTATTTTTTACTAGAAAGTAGCACCCTCTTGTTTTTTTCTTGCTACTATTTCTTGATGTTCTTGCTTGATTCTTTCTAATAGCTTTGGCTCTTTCAACAGATCAAGAGCTGTATTGGCGAGTAGTTCTGCTGCAATCGCAATAGAAGCAAGGCCTTTGTCACTTTTAGCAGCAGCTTTGAATTCTTCTGTGTGTCCGGCAATATATGTCTCAGAGATTGCTACCGTAGGCTGGATTGTTGGTATGACTTGGCTGACATTTCCTACATTAGAAGAACCGAGACTTGTTCTTTGTTCCGTTTCTATTTCTTCATCTGGAACACCTGCTTCTTTTGCATGCTGGAAGAATAAGTCATCAAAAGAAGGAGTAACGATGACATCATCAACTGCATTTTGGAACAATCCAAACTCAAAAGTCGTGCCCGTACTTATCGCAGCACCTCGTACGATATTTTCCACTTTTTCATATACCTTATCTAATGTTTGCCGATTTCCTGCACGTAAATAGAAACGTCCAGCAGCGTAATCTGGAATGACGTTGGCAGCTACTCCTCCGTCTGTAATGATCCCATGGATATTGACATCTTTTGGCAATTGCAAGCGTAGAGCGTTGATTCCATTAAACACTTGGATCAATGCTTCCAAAGCATTTACTCCTTTTTCAGGTGCTGCTGCTGCATGGGAAGCGACACCGTAAAATTTGATGTCGACTGGATCATTCGCTAAAGATTCTGTCGTTTTCCCATAACGAAAAGCTGGATGGACGCATAACGCTACATCGACATCCTCAAAAAAACCTTCTCGAACAAAGCTGCCTTTAGCTGATCCGTTCTCGCCCCCTTCTTCCCCTGGGGTGCCATATACACGGATTTCTCCACCAGTTTCATCAATAAATTGCTTCACTATGCTGGCGGCTAATACGGAGTAAGTACCAAACAAATTATGCCCGCATGCATGACCAATACCTGGTAAAGCATCGAATTCTGCCAAAAAGGCAATTGTGGGACCGGGTTTATTGGAAATATAACGTGCATCAAAGGCTGTTCGGTGTCCAGCTACTTCTTTTTCTACCCAAAACCCTTCTTTTTCTAATTGTTTAATCAACGCTGCTGAGGAATAAAACTCATAGTTACTTACTTCAGGATGTTCGTGGATATCTAGAGCAAGTGCTTGATATTCTGGTAAACGATATTGGATTAGATCCTTCAATTGGTTTGTTGAGATTGTTGTTGTCATAAAAAATCCCTCCTATGCTAGTCATTTTTCTTATTTTCTCCCGAATGTTTCCCATGCAGGTACGCTTGATCCTTTTGATGTTTTCTCGATTACTTTGACTGTGTCTTCTGTTTGATAAGCGTCTACTATTTTTTGATACGTTTTATTTTTTTCATCTTCTTTTCTTGCAACGATGATATTCACATAAGGACGTGCATGGTCATCCACTGGTTCTAAGAAGATGGCATCAGAAGCAGGATTAAATCCAGCATCTACAGCTACACCGCTATTGATCACTGAAATGTCTACATCTGACAAAGCACGTGCTGTTTGGGAAGCATCTAATTCAGAAATGTCTAGATTTTTTCTATTCTCGGTAATATCAGAAACAGTGGGCGCTTGTCCTTTTGCCTTATCCACTTTGATCAATCCAGCAGTTTGCAATAACAGAAGAGCTCTGCCGCCATTTGTAACATCATTAGGGATTGCTACTTTTGCTCCGTCTTTGATATCAGCTACATCCTTCAAAGTGTTAGAATAAATTCCCAGCGGTGCATTGACAGTATTTCCGATCGATACTAAATCAGTTCCGTGTTCTTTATTGTAATTGTCTAAAAAGAATTGATGTTGGAAAGAATTCAAATCAATCGATCCATCTGCTAAAGCCGCATTTGGTTGATTGTAATCTGTAAATTTCACGTATTCCAAATTAATGTTCTCCTTTTTCAAACGGTCTTTCACGTTGTCCCATACATCTGTATCTTCTCCAATAATCCCTAGTTTTACGGTAGTTTCTTTTTTGTCAGTTGTATCTGCTTTTCCTTGGCTACACCCTGCCAACCAAATAATTGCTACAAATGTAATGACTACAAAACGAATAATTTTTTTCATTTTTTCTCCTCCACTTTCAATGTGTAATTTTTTTAATCAGTTGATTACTGATAAATTGACTTAAAAAAACTAAGATTAGAATCAATAATGTAGCCACAATCGTTACATCTGTTTGGAATCGATTATACCCTCTCGATATAGCAAGATTCCCTAATCCGCCTGCACCTACTGCTCCAGCCATGGTAGTCAGTCCGATCACGTTGATGATAGTCAACGCCGAGACCCGAATGATACCAGGCAAACCTTCTAACAAATACACACGTAAAATAATACCGATTGGACTGGTTCCCATCGCTTCTGCCGCTTCGATCACCCCAGGATCAACTTCTAGCAGTGCGTTCTCGATTTGACGAGCAAAAAACGGAACAACTCCAAAAATCAATGGCACTAAAGCTGCTTTCGCACCAATCGTCGTTCCAACTAAGAAACGAGTAGTCAATGCTAAAAGAGAAAGCAAGATAATGAAAGGGATGGAACGAATGATATTGATCAGCTTATCAAGTATTTCAAATAGCAGACGGTTAGCTAGTAATCCATTAGGGCGTGTCACTACTAACGTCACACCTAAGATGATTCCGATCATCCCGCCAATGAATGCTGTCCAAAAAGACATATATAGTGTTTGCTTCGTCGCTTCGACAAATTCATCCGGAATCAAATAAACATTGGGCAAATATGTTTTAAAGAAATCAGTCATTTTATCTTCCTCCTTCGATCACTTTGATACGACTATCTAATTCGTTTTTTTGTAAAATATTTATTTTTACACCAGATTTGATCAAATAATCCAATGCTTTTTGCCGCTGTTTGGTTTCTCCAGCTAAAGTAACGATCAAACTCCCTAACGGCGTTTCTTGTAATAACTCTACATTGCCATATAAAATATTCGCTGTTACTTGATATTTGCTGTACAGATGAGCGATTAGAGGTTCGTTCGTCTGATTTCCAATATAACTTAATTCCACCAGCCATTTATTGGCGATCTGATCGGCAAAAGCAGAATGGGCAATGATCGTTTCTAATGCTTGGTCAAGATGAGTAGCTGTTCGAATAAAATCTTTGGTCAATTCTTCTTCAGGATTGCTGAAGATCTGGATGCTGCTACCTTTTTCAATGATTCTTCCATCTTCCATAACCGCTACCTTGTTGCAGATTTCTTTGACAACTTGCATCTCATGAGTGATCAGGACGATTGTTAAACCTAACTGGCGATTCAATTTTTTTAACAATGCAAGGATCTGAAGGGTCGTTTTTGGATCAAGTGCACTGGTTGCTTCATCACATAATAATACCTTAGGTTCATTCGCCAAAGCTCGTGCGATTGCTACTCGTTGTTTTTGTCCCCCCGACAGTTGTTTAGGATAAGCAGATGCTTTTTCTTCCAAACCGACAAGTTCCAGTAGTTCATTCACTTTTTGACGACGTTCCTGTTTCGATTTTCCAGAATACTTTAAAGAAAAATCAACGTTGTCAAAAATAGTTCGGCTTTCCATTAGATTGAAATGCTGAAAGATCATACCGATGGCCTTTCTTTCTTTTCGCAATTCTTTGGGAGAGAGCTGACTCAAATTCGTCTGATTGACAATGACTTCTCCTGCTGTTGGTTTCTGCAGCAAATTCATCACACGAACTAACGTACTTTTCCCTGCACCTGAGTAACCGACGATTCCATAAACATCGCCTTTTTCAATCTTTAAATCTACAGAATCTACTGCCTGGATCTCTTTTTCTTTTTGTTTGAAACATACAGAAACATCTCGCAATTCAATCATTAAAATTCCTCCTTATCTAAAAAAAGCGTCCTCAAGAAAATGAAAATGTCATTTTCTTGAGGACGCTTTTTTGCGTGTTACCACCTCATGTTCAAGCTGTGTTCACACACAACTCCTCTTCAAGTACGATCATACTCTAGCAAGATATCGGTCGCAGCCGTCATCGCCTTACATCTATGCTCGGGATGAATTGCTCGATGGCCATTTTCCAATAGTCGTTCCTTGCTTCTTCTCAGCTACCGAAGCTCTCTGTCAAAGGTTCTTCTATCGTACTTACCATTTCAATGCAAATAATATTCAAAAAAAAAGTCCTTTTACTAACATAAACTATGTCAGTAAAAGGACGACGTATCGCGGTACCACCTTTTTTCGGAAGTTTCCTTCCCTCAAGCCCAACATCTCAAAAAGAGAGATTGGCGTTCGTTTTAACGGTCGAACAGTTCCGAATTTGCCTACTTATCGACAAATTATTCTCCAAGGCCATTTTCAGCTTTTCTTACTTGACTCTTCTCACCAGCCAGAGCCTCTCTGCAAAGTTTCCAAACTTACTTTCCTTTTCAACGAAATCGATATTTTGTTGTTGGGATTAATCTACATGAGGAAAACTGAAAAGTCAAGTACGAAATTCAAATTATTTTTTCTATATTTATTTTTCTGTTTTTTTATTTAACATTTCAATAACAGTTCGAAGATCTTTTCCTTCCGCAAGAAGTTTCAATTTTTCCTTTTCTTCGACGGTATAATTTCGGACAAAACTGGAATCAGGTATCAAAACAACGCCTAATCCTGCTCGTGAAGCAGCTGTTGCTCCTACTAAAGAATCTTCCACTGCAAAGGCTGAACTAGCTTCTAATCCTGTTCGTTCCAAAGCTGTCAGATAAGGAATCGGTGAAGGCTTGTTCTCCGACACTTCGTCTCCGAATGTAAACGTGTCAAAGTAATCAGCTAATTTAAAGTGATCCAAGATATCTGTTGCTCTTTTCGTAACAGGGGTCGTAGCAATGCCTAGTTTCATATGACGTTCTTTTAAGTCTGCCAATATTTCTTTTGCATATGGTTTTAAGTGGATGGCTCCGCTTGTCAGCTGTTGATAAAAATATTCTTCACGCTTCGCTCGGACTTCCTGTACTTTTTCAGGGCTACCTGCTGCTTTCACTAAAATATCAAAACTTTGTTTCCAGTTTTTTCCGCCCCAAGCGTCAACGATTTCTTTTGGGATATGGATATCAAATTGCTGAAATCCCCAAAGCCAGCCATCACGATACGTTTTTTCTGTGTCAACTAACAAACCATCTAAATCAAATATTGCACCTTTCATCTATACATTAATCCTTTCCAAAACAATACACATAGTTTAGCACGACTGGTCCAAAAAGAACAGAAGCAAAGAACCAGCCTTCTCGTTTATAAGAGTTCTTGGAATCGACGGATATAGATTTTCTTCACAGCTGTCACAAGCGCCAGATAAGCGATGACTGTAGCAAATAACCATAACCAGTAATTGCCAGGAAGTGGCATCAAGCCTAATTCAGCACCAAAACTTGTAAAAGGAAGGACAGAACCGACAATAATTCCTAATGTAGTGATAACAAACATGGCAAATGTTGCGTTGCTTTGGATAAATGGTACTTTCGGTGTACGCAGTGCATGGAGCACTAAGGTTTGTGTCCATAGTGATTCGACAAACCATCCTGCATGGAATAATGCGATGAAAATCACTTGCTGTGAACTATCCAATGTATGGAAACTTCCGCCCACTACAGCAGGACAAATAACAAAATACATCAACAAGTAAGTAGTAATATCAAATATCGAACTTGTTGGGCCAAAGTAAACCATGAATTTCCCAATACTAGATGCATTCCATTTTTTTGGCTCGTCCAAATATTCTTTATCCATCCGATCCCATGGCAAGGAAATGCAGGAAACATCATAGATCAGATTCAAAAACAAAAGTTGTAAAGGCAGCATTGGTAAAAATGGCAGGAACGTACTTGCAATCAGCACGGAAAACATATTGCCAAAATTAGAACTTGCTGTAGCCTTGATATATTTCATGATATTCCCAAAAGTTTCTCGTCCAGAAAGAAGGCCTCTTTCCAAAATCGTCA
Organism: Enterococcus sp. FR204; assembly: GCF_031143325.1. NCBI lineage: Bacteria > Bacillati > Bacillota > Bacilli > Lactobacillales > Enterococcaceae > Enterococcus > Enterococcus sp. FR204. Next base: position 36,482 of record NZ_JAKZIW010000010.1, read on the forward strand.
AATCTTTTTCTAAAAGGATCACGTCTGCAGATTCTTTCGCAATATCCACAGCTGTATCTACAGAAATACCGATATCAGCCACTTTCATTGCAGGAGCGTCATTGATACCATCTCCTAAAAATCCGACAGTATGACCATTTTTACGTAAAGCTGTCGTCAAACGTGCTTTTTGCTGAGGATTCAATTTTACGAATACTTCATGGTCTTCAGCTACTTGTGCTAATTCATGATCACTCATTTCCGAGATTTTCTCACCGGTAACCAATTCATTGATCTCTAGACCTACTTGACGGCACACTGAACGTGTAACTAATTCGTTGTCCCCAGTCAGAACTTTTACAGCTACACCATGTTCTTTCAGAGCTTTCAACGCTTGTTTCGTTGTTTCTTTTGGTGGATCAAGGAAAGCAAGATAACCAATCAAAACCATGTCTGACTCATCTTTGACTGAAAATTCTCCAACGACGCTTGGATTGGTCTTTTGTGCGACACCAATCACTCGTAAGCCATCTTCATTAAGTGACTGTACTTTTGCAAGTACGGCTTCTTTTCGTTCTTTTGTTAATGGTGTAACAGTACCGCCAAGATCAATAAATTTAGAAATGTTCAGCATTTCTTCAATCGCGCCTTTTGTGATCATTTGTGTTTTACCAGCTGGATCAGCAACCACAACACTCATACGGCGACGTTCAAAATCAAAAGGAATTTCATCCACTTTTTGATAATTGATCTTATCTGTATCTAAAGTTTCTGTTGCTTCATCAATGATAGCCACATCTAACAAATTTTTCAGCCCTGTTTGATAGTAGCTATTTAGATACGCATGGCGCAAAACACGATCATCTTCATTTCCTTCACAATCCATATGATATTCAAGAATGATTTTATCTTGTGTCAATGTCCCCGTTTTATCCGTACATAACACATCGATTGCACCAAAGTTCTGGATGGCATTCAAATTTTTGATCACTGTTCCTTTTTTGGCCATCACACTTGCTCCTTTGACCAAATTCGTCGTAACGATCATTGGAAGCATTTCAGGTGTTAGACCAACTGCTACAGATAGTCCAAAAAGAAAAGCTTCTAGCCAATCCCCTTTTGTAAGCCCATTGATGACGATAACTGCTGGAGCCATCAATGACATAAATTTGATCAGTAGCATGGATGTTTTATGGATGCCTAATTCAAAGCTTGATTGAATTGGTTTTTCAGATAGCGTTTCTGCTACATGACCAAATAGTGTTTCATTTCCAACAGAAACAATGATTCCTTCCGCACTTCCACTGATGACATTACTTCCCATAAAGACAAGATTTTCGTAACTTGTTTCGCTTTGCTGATCGTCTTCACATACTTTCGCATGCTTTTCTACTGGATAGCTTTCCCCTGTCAATGCTGCTTGGGAAATGAATAAATCCTTTGCGGACAATAAACGCATATCCGCTGGTATCATATCCCCTGCTGAAAGCCGAACAAGATCTCCACAGACGATTTCTTCCATAGGAATCTCTGTGTACTTTCCATTACGTTTTACAGCTGCCGTTACTTTCACAAGTGATTTCAGTTTTTCAGCCGCTTGATTGGAACGTACGGACTGAATCAACGTCATTGTCCCGCTGACGATAACCATAGTGAAGATAATGGCTACACCGAAAAGATCTTTATCTCCAGGAGCTGCTAATACATATTCCGTGATGAATGAAATAATTCCTAATGCGATCAACACTAATGTAAATGGCGTGATGTATGCTTTCAATATTTCTACGATGAATGGTGTTTTTTTGCCATATGAAATCGCATTTTCCCCGTAATTTTCTCTTGAACGTTCGATTTGTTCTTCTGTCAATCCATTTGCTGATGCATGGAATAGTTCAAATAATTCTTGTTTCGTTTTTCCAGCAAAAGCTGCATAGATTTTTTGTGTATCTTTCTTTTTTTCCATCTCAATCTCTCCTTTGTGTCCAAAAGACAGCTGTTCTCGCTGCTTTTGGTCTTTAGCTATTCATCGGATCGATAGAGAAAAAACTGAAAGGGGCTGAGAACAGATAGATAATAGCCCTGGCCTTTCCTCTAGATCCTTGTTTTTCGAATGACTGTCATCCATTTGTTCTCATCTCCTTTACTAAGTAATTTTAATTCATGACTTCCAATCATTTTTCGAATAGTTATTTTCCCAATTAGACCACCTCCTTTTTATTTTTCACCGATGGGGATTTGCGGCAACAAAAAAACCTCTCGCCAAATACTCAGCGAAAGGTTTGAAAAAGCATATTAAAAAAAGCTTCTCAGATCTCATCGTTGAGTTTTGACACTGTACAACGTAAAAAGCAGATACCTGCTTTTAGCTACCTTATGAAAAGCCTTATCTCGACAATTCCTGTTCTACCCATTGGCGTCTCTCGACGTTTTTGGGCAGTAGCCTATGTTTGTATAGGAGCCTCACCTAACAAATCTTATTCGGTTTTCCTTCGTTAATATAACAACTAAAAAAGAGGATGTCAAATCAATTTTCCATGTTTTTCATACTTTTTTTAAAATACACACGTTATATTCCTGTCTCACGCGGTTTTATTTGTCTCATTTTCCACCTCCCGCTATAATAGAAATATAGTAGGAAACGAGGTGCTGTTATGGAAAGAACACTTGTTATTATCAAGCCAGACGGCGTGAGACGCCATTTAGTCGGAAGCATCATTCAACGTTTTGAAGCAAAGGGACTGGCCATTGCTGAAATGAAGTTTGAAACTATGACTCCTGAATTAGCAAAAGAACATTATCAGCACTTGACTGAGCGCAGTTTTTTTGATGAACTGATCGATTACATGACTTCCGGTCCTGTCGTTTATCTTGTGCTGGTCGGCGAGGAAGTGATCGATATCGTCCGTAAGATGGTTGGGGCAACAAAAGCTGCCGATGCTGTTCCAGGTACGATCCGAGGAGACTACGCGCTGCCGGGGACTGAAAACATCATTCACGCTTCTGATTCCCGTGATGCTGCGGTAAAAGAGATCGCCCGCTTTTTCCCGCCATTCGATATAAACAAACCGTCTGAAAAAGCGGCGAAGTGATACAAATTCTAAACTGCTGGTCTAGTTGCTGGGTTCAGCAATGGCCAGCAGTTTTTTCTCTAAGGACCTCCGTTGATTCTTTCCTAACATATATTCGAGCACTGTGAAGAATTCTTGGTAGTCTTTCGTCTTTTCTTCCCCTAAAGCAGCAGAAATCAATCTTTGATAATAATCTGCCATCAATGTTTCATAGATCACTGTACTTCTTTCTTTATGTGCTAAGCTCCGTTTCATATCTTCATTCACACTACGTGCCTTTTTCAACCGACCATTTTCTATATAAAACGAAGTCAGGTTCATTAAAAAAGTAAAGAGATACTGCTCATGATTGTTCAACTGTGCTAATCGTCGCATTCTTTTTTTGATTTTCAAATAATTGTTCTCAATGAACCGATCACTGAATATCCAAGGAAAATCAGCTAGAATAGATAGTTCAAATTGACCATAGTCTGGTATCTGCATCAAGTATTCTTCAATGATTCGGCATTCATAACGTAAAAATTCAAATTCTGTCTCAGATACTTCTGTTTTTTCGACCATGTGAAGATTCAAAACCAAATAATACAGATCTTCTGTTTTCTTAAAATGCCTACGGTTATTGCTGATCTCTTTATAAGGATCAAAGCTGTCTTCTTGTACCCGATCTAGCATTCGTCTTTTTTTCTTTAACTTTATTGGTTCATCCAGCTGGTTTCGCATCCATTCATATTCTGCAAGTGTCATGTTCATTCGCTCTAAAAATGATCTCAATGTTACAAATGACATTTTTTTCACTGAATTTGTCTCAATCCCGACTAGAGAAGTCTTAGAACAGATTCCTTCCGCTAATTGGGACTGTGTCAACTTCTTGTTGACTCGAAGTTTCTTGATCAATTCACCATCATACATAATAGTTCTCCTTTTTAATTTAAATTTTTCCACATTCAATAAATAGATACGTTAAAAAGGAAAAATACACGAAAAAAATAAAAAAATGTTTTTTTCATAAAAAATACCAACCTTCAAGCATTAGAATGTTGTCTAACTACTGAAGGTTGGTTTGATTGTTTATTGAGTATTTTTTTGCTGCTCCGCATGGGTTCCTGTTACTGGATATAGGTTAGTCGTTGTTTTATTGCCGTTTTTTGAAAAGACACTGGTCGAATGTTCACCTTTTTGCTTTTCGATTGCTTCATTACGTTCCGCTTCGTTTTTATAGTCATATTTTTTCGGATCAATCGTCTCAAATCCGTTTGGCACATAAAACCGCAAGAGATTTTCCTGATTCAGCTTATCTGAAAGACTTAACGCAGTCTTGACTTTTTCCTGATCTTTGGAGATTTCCTCGTCGATTCCTGCTGCTTTCGTATCGATGATTTCTCCTGTCTGATTATTGTAAGCTTTTCCTCCTAGAACGGTGTATTTGGGTGTCACAAAGTTCCCATTTCGAAAAGCAACTACTTGATCATGCTGAGAAGATAATAAGTCTGTACCAAAATGAAGGTAATCTTTATCATCGATTCCCAATAGATGTAGTAATGTCGGCAAAACATCGATTTCTCCACCGTATTCATGATTGACTGTCCCTTTAGTATAACCAGGCATATGGATCATCAATGGCACTCGTTGCATCTGTGCGTTGTCAAATTCATCCCATGTATCTGGATCTTTACCAAGAGCGCTTGCTAAATCTTTATTATCTGTATTCGAGATTCCAAAATGATCCCCGTAAATCACAAAGATTGAATTTTGGTAAATACCAGATTTTTTCAAATACGTAAAAAATTGTTCCAATGATTGATCCAGATAATGTGCCGTTCGAACATAATTATCTACTGTGCTATTGCCAGTATTCAAAGATGGAAAGTCGAAATTCTTGTCATCCGTATAATAAGGCGTGTGGTTGGTTACGGAAAGAAATTTCGTGTAAAACGGCTGTTGTAGATGTTCAAGATATTGGGCAGATTCTCTGAATAAATCTTTATCTAATATCCCATAACCTAACGTTTCGTCGGATTCATCAAAATAAGATCGATCAAAGAAATTGTCATACCCTAAATTTTTATATACATGATCTCTATTCCAGAAACTAGCTACATTCCCATGGAAAACAGCACTTGTGTAGCCTTGTGTTTGTCCAAGGATCGCTGGTGCTGCTTGAAAGACATTATCTGACCCAAGTTCTGTGAATAATGAGCCTTGAGGTAAACCAAATGTGCCAGTTTCCAACATGTTTTCAGCATCACTTGTCTTTCCCTGTCCTACTTCATGAAAGAAATTGTCAAAGCTGATCGTTGCTTGATTCTGGAAAATACTATTTAAAAATGGCGTGACTTCTTGTCCGTCTACCTTCATATTGATCAAAAACTGTTGAAAACTTTCTAAATGAAGGACAATCACATTTTTTCCTTTAGCGAGCCCAAATGTTTCAGGATTTGGCTCTGCGTAATGCTTCTTTGTATAATCTAAAACTTCATCAATTCCATTACTGCTTGCATGCGCGCGAACACTGCTAGTCATTCCTGTTTTGATCCCGTCATAAATAGTGTACGCATCGATTCCTAGATATTTGACAATATAGGAACGGTCAAATGTCCGCTGCAGCAATTGTGGACGGTTGGCTTCGCTCAACGCTAGATTTCCTGAAAAAATCAATCCTGAAAGACAGGTAACAGCGATAGCCATCGGTTTGCTGACAGGGTTGCTTTTGATAGGTATTTTCTTGACCTTCAACCAAAACAGTAGCCCAATGAACACAGCGATATCCAGCCAGTAGATGACATCATGGGGTTTCATCAAAGAAAAGGAGCTTCCTGACAACCCTTGCGACACTTTCGAAAAGCCTAATACAGATTTGACTGTAATGAAATCTGTGAATTCCCGATAAAAAATAATATTCAAGTACAACAAAAGCGTATTTAAAATATCAATGATCAAAAGAATAGCTAACGCTGGCTTTGGCTTTTTAATATACAAAGAAAGGCCAAAAAACAATAAGGTAGTCGCAATTGGGTTGATCCACAAGATAAAGTACTGGATCGTACCTTCCACACCTAATGAAAAATCTGCATAGTAGGCAATGATCGTCTTCAGCCAGAAAAAGAAAACAGCTGTCAAAACGATTGCTAAACGATTTTGGCACAATTTTTTAAGTTGTGTCACGTATATCACTTCTCTCTATTCACATTTTTTCTTATTTTGCTCCTGAAAAATGAAAATTTCCTAAAAAAGTTGTTATCTTAAGATTTTTTTATTCTTTCTAAAGATTATTCCGTCCACTTTTCCCAGCATAAAACCGCTGCGATGTAAGCGATTAAACTAATGAAGAGATAAAAGTCTTGTGGTGACCGCTTCACTCCATGGTATTCAAAAGCCAGTTTCTCGGTATTCGTACAAAAAAAAGAGGCTGTGACAAAATTCTTGTCGCAGCTTCTTATTTCTTGATGCAGGACAGCTTTTTCACAACCTCTCCACTAAACGGTGTTCAATCAGCTGATTTCACAACCTCTGATTCACGGTGTTCCAGAAGTAGCTTCTTCGGAAATAAGCCGAAATTTTACAAAAACTTGAGAAGCACTTTTCGTAAATTTCTTCTTATTTCTTGAAGCTGACCACTTCTGTCACAACCTCTGTTTTTCATTGCCCATAAGTTTGATATTGTCCTTCTGATGACTCATTCGTAATGATTGAGGCTTGATTTTCTTCATTTCCCGTTATCGTTTGCCCACTGCCAGAATCTGAAGGACTTGTTCCTGTCGATTCGTTTTTTTGAGAAGAATCTGTTGTTTTCTTGACTTGTTCATTGGTCTTTTTCCATTCCGCTAAACGATCGGCGACCACTTTTTTGTCTACTTTTTCAGAATAAGCGGTGATCACTTTTCCATTTTTCAAACGGGCTACTTTGTCGCCATCATGAGTCAAAAGCAAAACGGTCAAATGCTTGTCTTTAAATTGATATTGTCTGAGAGAAATCGCACTAAGTACGTCATCGATATTAATAAATTGATTTTCTTCTTTTCCTTTTGGCAAATAGATGTCCAATTCGCCTTTTTCGTAATTGGCAGTTATTTTATACTCCGCCCACCAATAAGTTGAGAATTCTTTTTTGAAATTATCTACTGATTCTTTGCTTGCTACGATTTTTTCTGTTTCTTTCTGAGCAAGATCTGCTGTCATTTTTCCTGAAAATGCTGCGGATAAAATAAGCAGTAAGAAAAAACCGAATAACCAAAAGAGAAGAAACGGTCTTTTTTTCCTCATGCTTTCCTCCACTCCTATTTAATTTTGACTATTCTATTATATACAAAAAATGAAATAGAAAGACAAAAAAGTTGAAAAAGATCGTAAATAATTGAACTTCTTTTTCACAAAATGGTAAGAATGGAGAATTTCACGCATTTGCTCTCAACTATTCTTTCTTAAGCCTCAAATCCGTTTTTATCTGATACGTCTTTGAACCAATGACCCGATTTTTTGATTGTTCTTTTTCCATCTTGTGCTAAGTCTACTGAAATAAAGCCATATCGATTCTTATATGCATTGGTCCACGACCAGTTATCCATACATGTCCACATATGATAGCCTAAACAATTGGCACCTTCTTGAATGGCTTGATGGACATATTTCAGATGAGATTGGACAAATTCGATCCGATAATCATCGTGGATCATGCCATCTTCTTTGATAAATCGTGCTTCGTTTTCTACACCCATACCGTTTTCAGAAATAAAGCAGTCGATATTTCCATAATGATCTCGTACATTGATCAAAATATCATAGATTCCTTGTTCATAGATCTCCCATCCGCGATAAGGATTCATTTTACGACCAGGCATTTCATAATTGTCGAAATAATCCTCAGGCATTGGACCGTTTTTAGTATCGATTGGTGTTTCTTTTGCTTTTACCCGGCGTGGCTGGTAATAATTGATACCTAAAAGATCTACTGTATTTTCTTTGATGACCGTCAAATCCTCTGGATGGATCACAGGCATGAGATCAAGTTCTTTTACTATCTCAATCAATTCACTTGGAAACTCGCCTTTTACAGCTGGATCAAGGAATGAACGATTGAAGAACGCATCTGCTATTTGCGCTGCTTTAACATCTTCAGGGTTTGATTCGTCTCTTGGATAGCTTGGTGTCAGATTCAAGATGATACCAATAACACCACCTTGCTCCATTTCATGGTAAGATTTGATGGCTAACGCTGAAGCCAACGCTTCATGATAGCCAACTTGGATCGCTTTTTTCATATCTGACTCTTCTGGATAATGCCATCGATATAAATAACCTGCTTCGACTGGAACGATTGGTTCATTATGAGTAAACCATTTTTTTACTTTCGAACCAAACAATTCAAAACAACTTTTGGCATATTTTTCATAGGCTTCAACCGTTTCTCGGTTCAACCATCCGCCTTTTTCTTGCAGATACATCGGCATATCGAAATGATACAGATTCACAAAGGGTTCGATACCGTTTTCAATCAACTCATCAAAATAACGATGATAGAAACGAACGGCTTCTTCGTTGATTGTTCCAGATTCATCAGGTATCAAACGGCTCCATTGGATAGATGTTCGAAATGAATTATGCCCAGTCTGTTTCATCAACTGTACATCCTCTTGATACTTCGTATAAACTTGTGAAGTTTTTTCAGGTCCTACTTGGTCAAAGAACTTTTGCGGTTCTTTTTTGTACCAATAATCAAAAATGTTCTCTCCTTTTCCATCACCTGAAATCCTTCCTTCTGTTTGTGGGCCACTTGCTGCAGAACCCCACCAAAAATTTGCTGGAAATTGATATTTTTTCATCAAAGCACCTCTTTTTCTTTTTTAGTTCGTTTTAGTTGATTCCATGTATGATATTTTCCATCACAATCACTTTTTCATTTTCTTCCTCTTCTTTTTTGATTCGTTTCAACAGCTGTTCTGCGGCTTGTTCCCCGATTTTATCTGTTGGTGGTGTAATCGTGATTTTCGGAAGGATGCTCAAATCGTTTTTATCCAAATAATCATAATGACTGAACGCAATGTCCTTCCCGATTCTGATACCTTCTTGATTGAAACATTCGATAGCACCGATCGACATATTATAATTGCTGACAAAAATCGCTGTTACTCCTTTTTCTAATAATTCTTTTGCCCCATAATAGCCACTTTTTCTAGAATAGTCTCCTGTAAAGACCTCTAATTGGATCGATGGATCATTTTGGACCGCTTCTTTGGCTCCTGCTAAACGTTCTCTTGCTACGTAGTCTGTTTGAGTGGCAGCAATAAATCCGATTTTTTTATGTCCTTGTTCACCATGATGAGCGATCACTTTTGCTACACTTTCTCGATCATTCACTAATATTGTATCAATACCTGCTGGTCCTTCTGGACAATTCAATGCGATAACTGGAATACTCATTTTTGTGAGCATTTCAAATCCAGACCACTCTTCTTCGGATAAGAAGACAATCAGCCCATCGATCACATGCTTCATCAGGTATTCAATTTTTTGTTCAATTTTTTCTGGCTGATCGGCAAACCCGCTTAATAATAAGCTATACCCATTTTCTTCAGCTACTCTTTCGATCCCTGAGACAACTTCCGACCCAAAACGGCTGGAAATCCCGTTTATCAAAAGTCCAATAGAGAAGCTTCGATTATTTTTCAACCCTTTAGCAATGATGTTTTCTTTATAGTCCAACGCTGAAATCGCTTCTGCTATTTTTTTCATGTTCTTTTCCTTCAGTTGCTGACCATTCAAGTAACGGGAAACTGTTCCCACTGAAACACCAGCCATCTTAGCCACGTCACGGATCGATGCCATACATTCTCACTCCTGCCAGTTACATTTGATTTCTCTTTCTTGTTGTTCGATTATGATGACCGCATTCTTTGCATAATGCCGCTTGTCATCAATATCCATATAACTAAAGTCTTCAGTAGAGCAACTTCCTCTCACTATTAATTATACTTAAACAAGCATTTGAACCGGTTCATTTTTAATATAGCATTTTTTTAAAAGATTGCAACACTTTTTTAAAACGCTTTCCGAAAATGGCGAATTTTTTGCCTTTTTAAAATTTTATTCTAAAATTTACTCTATTTGTGGGTGTTTTGTGCGTTTTTCTCTTCCATCCGTTTGAAGTTTTACTTTCCAATGGTATAATTTCTTTATCCTATCAAATGGGGGAAGTATTTTGAAGAAATTAATCGTACTATTTATTTTGTCTGCGGGACTTTTGACATTGACTGGCTGTGATTTGTTTGGCGGCTCTGACCAATCCTCGGACGAAACAACCGATTCTTCTGTCTTAAAAGCGGAAAAAGCAGATATCACCAACAGTGTATATACGCTAAAAGTACGTAAAGATATGGATTTATCCGCGGGACAGTTGACATTTACAGATAAAAAAATGGAATGGACACGCACGTATCAGACACAAGGAACTGATTCTTCTGAATCATCTGAAGAAAAAACGGTGCTGACAGACATCAAGATTACTACCAAAGATGACGAATATATTATTTCAGGAAAAGAAAATAAAAAAGAAACAACCATCACATTTACCAAAATCGGTAATTACCGTTTGAAGGATGAGGATGGCAACATCTACAGTCTATAGTGCCGTCTGTTGGATCTTCTTTTGTTTCTCCCCTTCTTTTCTGCTATAGTAAAGAAGCAAGATGATTGTAAAGGAGACGAAATGGATGATCGATAGTCCTGATTATTGTACATGTAATAACAACAAAAATATCCATACAGAATTTAATGACCAAGGAAGCTTGAGCATATGCGACAACTGTCACAAACTAGTCAAAGATTCATTTAAAACATTTGAATCTTATCCTGTTCAAAATTATGTAAAAAGTAGAAGAAGATAAACAAAATCAAGCAAAACTCACTATGGCTGATTTTTATGAACTTCAAACTCAGCTTCTTCCTTTGATCAAGCTTCATCAGTAAAACAAACAGTGGCTCATTTCAGTTCACAAATCAAAGAGTAACGTTTTATTTATTTCACATCTTTGAATATAAAATAACCAAACGATAGAAAGACTTATTCTACATCACGTAGTAATTTTTCTTTCCCGTCGTTTGGTTTTTTATTTTTAGCCTAATTCTTGACCTTTTGCATGCTGGTTATCCGTAAAATATTTTCCAGCAGGCTTTCCTTCCAATTCAGCTAATTTTTCTTGGATCTGACGGATCACCTTTTTTGCATCTTCTGGATTTTCTACAAAATCGAATTTATCCCCATCCACTTGTATTTTAGGACATACATCAAAATCTTCATACCATTGATTATAGCGGGTGTTCAACGTTTCATAATAGGTATATAACGTCTCATCGCTTTCTAGCTGTTCATAGTCACGCCCACGTTTTTTGATACGTTCTAGCATCGTGTCCAAAGAAACTTTGATATGGACCATCAAATCAGGCCGTTTTTTTGGAGCAACATCATCTAACTCGTTTAGCATCGTATCTAATAAGCTATCGTACTGCTGTACTTCGATATCCGTTACCCGACCTAAATCAGCGTTTAGATGGAACAACAGGCTATCTTCATAGATGGATCGGTCTAGCACATTGTCATCGTTCACTAAAGCATTTTTCATTGCTAAAAATCGCTTGTTCAAAAAGAAGATTTGCAATAAAAATGCGTACTGTTCAGGATTTGAATAAAAGAGCGGCAATACTTCGTTATCTTCGACATTTTCATAAAATGGTTTAGAATCAATCTCTTTTGCAAGCATATCCGTCAAACTGCTCTTACCTGCACCAATCGTTCCTGAAATCAAAATCACTGACATACAACCCTTCCTCTTCTATAAGTACTCGCCTACGTAAGTTTCAACAGGCAATGTTTTAAAATCATATTCACGTACAGCTTGGTCTGATTTTAAATACGTATGGAGACTTTGTGTAATCATCAAGTTCGTAGGCACCGTTTCTTCTTGTACAATGATCATCGGTTTTTTCAACATAGTTGCCACACCTAATTCGTAAGCCGTTCCTGGATCGATTGTTTGATGCTCAAAGTCAAGGATAGCAACAACAAATTCTGCATTTGTCAGTTCTTCCATATCTTTTTCGTATACTTCCTGCGCCCATCCAGCGCTGAATAGTTCATAATTGCTTTCTTGGTGATGACGTGGAGAGTAGAAACTTGTGACTGTTTTGTTTTCCTCCAACGCTTTTTCGATACGACTTACTCGATCGATTTGCTCCTCTGAAAAAAATGGTCCTGCTAAATATATTTGACTCATTATTTTGCCTCCTTCAATAATAACTGATTTTTAATAGATACTGCTCGTAATTCATTGACCAGTTCCAATGGATTGTTGGAAAAGATTACTTGATCCAACCATTTTTTATCCATAAAATCCTCTTTTGCAAAAGTTTCTAATAATTGTTGCAAGCCGCTGTAATAACCGCCAATATTCAATATTCCGATTGGCTTGTCAGGCGTCAGACCGATTGCTATCCAAGAAAGAAGTTGTGAGAATTCCTCCAATGTACCTAGACCTCCAGGGAAAACGAGGACAGCATCTCCCTTTTCAAATAATAATACCTTTCTTTCATCGATCGTTTCTGTAGGAATAAATGTAGTAACATCTTTTCCAGGCAATTCAGTTTCAAAAAGCCCATTCGGATAGATACCTGTGACTTTTCCGTTATTTTCCAGTACTGTTTTACTAATCACTCCCATAATCCCGGAGTATGAACCACCGTAAACCAGTTCTATTTCTTCTTGTGCCATGTATTTTCCTAACGTTTGCGCAATAAATTTGTAACTTTCTTTATTGCCAAAACGGGAACCGCAAAAAACAGTAAGTTTCATAAAAAAACACTCCCTAACTCAAAAGTCTATCTTCATTCTACACGTGTTTTTTTAAAATAAAAGACTAGATTTTGTATTTTTTTAGTGGTATATAGGATAGACACCACTATATATAGTATTTAGGAAAAAATCATTTTTCAGCTATTTTATAGATAAAACAAAAATAAATAACACGTTTTCATTGATATGAAATGACTTACTTATAGAAGATACTGGGATTTCGTCCTATATGCCAATAACGTGTATTATTTTAAACAACAAATACTTGTTTCTTTTATTAACGAAAAAATCATTTTGTTCTCGTGTTATGTTTCACTGATAAATGATGTTTCTCTAAATAAAAAAGCCGACGAACTAAACGATCAAAATTTGATCATTTTTGTTCATCAGCTTCTCCTAAAAATCTTTTTGTTAACGATAAATAGCTGGATTTGTAAAAATATCACTTGAATCGTCACTGCTGGAAGAAAATTCAGTGATAACCGCACCTGTTGCGCCTGCCTGGAACTAGTGTTTGATATTGGGCTCGATCGTGTACTGATCTCTAGCATGAAGAATAATTTCTTTTTTTACTGTATAATAACTTTCTTTCCTTTTTGGAATAGTACAGGAAAGTTTTTTTGTTTCCTTTCCTTCGACATAAGGTATACCAGACCTTTTCGACAACGAAAGATTCTCATTTTTCCTTCATCGTCATTTCAAGGAGGGTGCCGATGCTCTGGACAGTTTCGATCGCTCCTAAACCAAAATCTGTATATTCGATTCTTTCTAACTCTGATTCTTTCATACCATTCCTGCCTCAAGGTACATCTATTGTACTTTTTTCTTGTAATCCATTCTGCCTCTCCTAACTAATTGTCAAATCATCCCAAGATATGTCTTCTTCCTCTTTTTCTTCTTGGATGATTTCTGCATTCGGATCTACTGGTTTTTTCAATAATAAAATGGTTATTCCTGTGACAAAAGAACCAGCTAACAATGCACCAATGAATGCCCATGGTCTGGTCATCGTAGCGACTGCAAACATTCCCGATGCCGGAATACGGCTATCTGCGCCCCAAAGCATGCTTAATCCGCCACCTACTGCCCCACCGACTCCCGTTGCTATGACATTGCGTGCCAAGTCGTTCAATACGATAGGGAAACATCCCTCTGTGATCTGACAGATCCCCATAGGAAAAGCGGTCTTCAATGTATCGATTTCTTGACGATTGAATATATTTTTACGAATGATTTTCCCTAAGAAATAAGCGATCGTCAAGCCGAATGGGGTTACCATCGAAGCTAAAATCAATACAGTGATTGGTTCATAGATTCCTTCTGAAAACAAAGCAAAAACAAAAGCAAATACTACTTTGTTGATTGCTCCACCGTAATCGATTGATGATAATACTCCAATTACTGCACCATATAAAAATAACGAAGAAGTATCTAAATTACTTAGATAACCTGTAACCATCTCTGTAATCCAATTAATAGGTGTCCCTATCACGTAATACATGACCAATCCTCCAATGAAAGAACTGAGAAATGGTAAAACCAGAGTCGGCATTAGACCATCCATCCATTTAGGTACTTTGATTCCTGCCGTTAGTCCAATAACAACTAATCCAGATAAATATCCGCCAACCATTCCACCTAAAAATCCCGCTCCAATCCCACTAGCGGTCATCCCAGTAATCAAACCAGGGGCAATACCAGGCTTATCTGCTATTGAATAAGAAATGGCACAGGAAACAATCATTGGTAATAAACCTAAACCATATCCTCCCATCGTTGTCATCGTATCTGCAAAAGAAAACCCATCTGTGAATGATTCAATAGTGACTCCATCCATCATATTCCCGATAGCTAGCAAGAATCCGGAAGCGACGACGATAGGTAAAAAGAAAGAGATCGCCGTCATTAAATGTTTTTTGAAGCCTATTGATTTCAGTATCTCCATCTTATTCCCCTTCCATTCTTTCATTCAGCATCTCTTCTAATTTTTCGATCAGCTTTCTCGGAGATTTGACAACTAAACTAGTTGGTACCTCGACTACTTTTTTTCCACGAAAACGCTCTTTTCCGTTTACCTTGATATCTGCTGCAATAAGCACGACATCTGCAGCAGCAATGCACTTTTGCTCTAGTGGCTCTTGTGTTCCAGCAAGACCTTGTGTCTCAATCCAGATTTCATGTCCAAGGCTCTCTGCTGCTTGAAGCAGTTTTTCCTTTGCGATATACGTGTGTGCAATCCCCGCGGTACAAGCTGCGATTCCTACGATTTTCATTTTGTTGCCCCCTCACATATAGTATTTTGCTTTGCCATCTGATTGGAATAAATAAATTTTATCTAAAGCAACCTGTTTTGCAGCTTCCATACAAGGCGGAAACAGCATATTCGGTTCACGTATCTCTAAATCTCCTGAGTTCAAGATATCTCGGAGTTTTTCTGCGAATGCCATTTTGATATCACTGGAAATATTGATTTTATTTATTCCTAATTCTACTGCCTGACGAATCTCCTCATCTGGATTGTTTGATCCTCCATGAAGGACTAAAGGAATAGTAGTCAATGATCGAATCGATTCTAAAATATCGAAGCGAAGCTTGGGTTTGAGTTCTTTAGGATAGATCCCGTGGGCTGTTCCAATAGCGATCGCTAAACTGTCGATTCCGGTCTCCTCAATGAATGCTTGTGCTGTTAACGGATCCGTATAAATAATCTCGCTGACACCGCCTTCTACAGTATTACCTGTGTCTCCGATCGTCCCCAGCTCGGCCTCTACAGAAATACCAACAGCGTGAGCAGCTTCTACTATTTTTTTAGATAACATGACATTTGTTTCATACGATTGATGGGATGCATCGATCATAACAGAAGTAAAACCTAAGCGGATGGCATGAATAATTTGTTTGAATTCATCACCATGGTCTAAATGGATACATACGGGAATATCTGTCTGCTCAGCTGCATATTTCACTTGAGCGATGAAACTGTCTGCCAAAAATTTCAGTTCTTCTGGATGGATTGCAATCATAACAGGAGATTCTGCTTCTTCACAAGCTTCTATCACTGCGTTCAATAATTGCCCAGAACCTGCATTAAAGGCAGGAACGGCAAAGCTTCTCTCTTTCGCTACGGCTAGTATTTCTTTTCCTGTTACTAACATAAGTCATCATTCCTCCTAGTCATTTTGTGTCAATAATATATATAATTCCTCGATTGAAGCAGCTTTTTTCAGTTCTTTGATAAACCTCTCTCTTGCCAAAAGTACGGCAATCTTTTGCAAAAGCTGAAGATGCCCTTTATTTTTGTCACCTTCTTGTACAGCAAATAAAATCACGATTTCTACAGGACGATCATCTAATGTTTCCCATGGAATCGGATCAGCTAAAGTAGCAGCTGCGATCACTGTCTGCCGGACACTTGGTGATTTACCATGAGGGATAGCAATTCCTTGTCCGATTCCTGTTGCTCCTTCTGCTTCTCTTTGATAGACATCATCCAAGAAACTTTCTGTATCAGTTATTACGCCTTTATCTGTCATACGTTTTGTTAATTCTTTTAAGATTTGGCGTTTCGTTTGTGCTTTTGACTGAATGATCAGCAACTCTTCATAAATGACTTGAGTCAATTCCAGCGGTATTTCCTCCCTTCAAAAAAACAGGCTTGACGCATTCCGCTGAAGCGAAATGGGTCAAGCCTGTTGAACAGTGACTCCCCGATTTTTAAATTTTTTGATAGACACTTTCCACATCTCTTTCATTGATTGGATCCCCGATCTTGCGTCCAAAGCCTATTCCTTTTTTGATCAACACCCACTCCCCTTCCTCTGATTTCGCAATGATAGCATTGTGATTCAAAATAGCGATCACTTGCATCGGTTGCTCCTCTCCTTTCAGCGATAGAAAACAGCCAAATAAAATCTGCTTCCATAATAAGATACGCAAAGGCTAGTTCCTTTGACGAAAAAACATCTTTTTACACTGACCGATTCTGCTGACTGTAGCTCTATTAAAAGCACAAGAGATCTTCTAACAGAGCAGTTTTATCTTCAGGTGTATGTTCAGACAAAAAAGGTATTGAACACAAACGTCCAATACCTTTTGCTCAGCAAATAAAACGCATACATTTTGTTAAAATTTCTCCTCTAAAGGGTAGATTTCTCCTTTTAGATTCGATACAATAAACAAGGTTGATGTATTTACATTGACTATGGCAAACTTGGACGGTCACGTGTGATGACTTTTCAAGGTCTCTGCTTCTAGCTGCCACTAGAAGCAGAGGTGCCTTTTTTTATTTGGCTGTGTCTATCTGCCATTTATGATACTGATAGCGCCATCAGTAGTCAAGAAAAAACGAAAAAATACGAAAATGTGTACTGTTTTTCGGTCAGGTTTTTGTAAAAACAATATTTCTTATTCTTTTACGATCCATTCACGAAATACACTTGTTTCTAGTGCCCCTTCTCTTTTTTTCTTTCTTCTAACAGTCTCAAGATGAGAGGTACGGCATTTCATTCATCCAAAACTTCTGGTGATCATACTTTTTTAGCCAATCCTTTTCCTGATTCTTGGCTACACCTTAAGTCAAAGCGCTACTGATAAGGACCTGCTTTTTTTGCTACATAACAATTTTTCTCCTCTTAAGCAAATCTTATGCAAACACCGTAAACAAGGAAAAGTGTCGTGTGTTTAGCCATTTTGTTAGCTCCCCTCACAGTTTATAAAAAATTTATTCGCAAGAAACTTCAAGAGATACGTCTTAAGCTCCCTAAAGCTACTATTGTTAATGAAATTATAGAATTAGTGATTTATAGCTAGTCAGTACTCAACTCAGTATGTTGAAAAAGTATACTGGTATACGAACCACTTGATTATTTCCAAGAGTGGTCTATGATTAGGTTAAACGAACAGATAATGATCTTCTCTGCTAACTGAAGATAACTATCAAGTTCAAGAGTATTAAAGTATATACTACATTACTTATATTATATAGACACAATAAAAGTATTAAGGAGTGAAAGGTATGAAAAAGCTGGTATGGATTTATTCGGTAAACACAAGAGGGGGAATTCTTAAGAGTAGCGGAGCCGGTATGATCTGGAGTAGATCAAAGAAGCTTCAGGAACAATTACGTATAAAAGTTGAACCCGAATGGGACCTTTCAATCATTAGCTACGATATTACTACTGATATTCCCCAAGCTGATTTGATTATGTACAATGAAATGGATCAAGCTTATATGAATGATGAGATCAAAAAAAATGGGCTTTCCATCCCTTATCAGGATTTAGCAACAGCTGACGTAGATAGCATTTTCGATAAGATAGAAGCCTTTTCGAAATATAATCATTACAAATTGAATGATCCTGTGTTATAGATCTTTGAGTTTATTACCACCATAGCAAACAGCTATTAATTTTTAGGGAATATTTGCTACGTTACTAAAAAACGATTATTACCAAACTACTATTTAACAATCCTTATGTAAGTTATATTGACCAGATCCATATACTTATTTGAAAAGGAATATTGTTAGATACGGATTTTCTTTTTGAAAAATATAAAGAAAAAATACACTGCGTGAAAAAAGAAAAAAACCATTAACTACATTAAAAGAAATGGTAGATGTAAATGAGATCCCTATTTCCAAAATCTATAAAGATCATCTTGAAATGTTAAAAACCAATGTTGTTAACTCGATTTATGTTCGAAAAGAAAAAACAATAGAATTTCACCTATTTTATGTAGAAAACAACTCAAAAAGCAAAATATATTGTCAGTCATATGCAAAAAATCCAATCACACTCCCTAGGTTAAAGAAAGGAACAATTTATATTATATTCGAAGCGTCACTGGGGATCATGGAAACAAATTGCAGTTTATTAGCTATTGACTTTAGAATCCAACAAGGAATCGAACAGGAACATTTAGATAATAGAGATATTTATTTTTTAGATTATGTTTCAACTTTGAAAATCGACATCTCTTTGAATCATACAGAAGACCGTAGTTCTGCTTGCAGTGTTCTCCTTTCATAATGGATGGAGGTTGTGACAGAAGTGGGTAGCTTCAAGAAATAAGAAGGAATTTACGAAAATTGCTTTTCAAATTTTTGTGAAATTTCGGCTTATTTTTCGAAGAAGTTACTTCTGGAACACCGTGTATCAGAGGTTGTGAAAAAGCTGCCCTGCATCAAGTAATAAGAACAGCCAAACAAAAATAGTTCCTCATATTTTACGTTTGGTTGAGCTTATTACCGCAGATGCAAGCTTTTGAACTCCGTTTATTCGGAAAAAGGAACTGCGACAAGACTTTTGTCACAGTTCCCTCTTAGCGTCATACTTTACGTTTATCTTTAAATTGATTTCTTTAGATTACATACGCTATATATCTACATGGTTGAGTTTTGTATGCTCTTATTAATAAATGATTTACAATTTTTGGAGACTTAAAAGCTTACTTTATATAAAGTAAGGCAATATAGTTGCTACTAGCAAAATAATATAGAGAAACAGTCCAAACAGATTTCTAGGATTGATAGTATACCCAAATCCCAGGCCCTTTTCAACGAATACCTCATGTTTTTTCGAAGGTTCTACGTTTATGAAACTAACAATAAGAATCCCTAATACAACAATAAATGAAATCAGCGGAAGAAAATCAAATTGGCTGTTTTTGAATATTGTATGTCTTAGAACTAGCATAATGAATACAATAACAACCAAAATACCTACTAAAAGATCATTTGCTTTCATTCCTTTGAGTTTCTTTTTTTTATTTTTCATTTTTTCTCCTCTTTTAATTAAGAATTTTATATCTTACATGGATTGTTTCAAATGGTTTTCTATTCAAAAAGGGAATTTTAACACTTTCAATGATTTCATCATAGTTCTCTGCGTTTATTTGATGGCAGACTTAAATCTCCCCGTAAGATATGTGTGTTGATAAGTATATTCTAAGCTTACGATACTTTAAATCATTCCATTTATCCACCTCGATAATTTTTATAGTCCTCATTGTAACTATCAAACATTAATTACCCATAAATTTTGTTTAAGTTTACAAATAAGTTGGTTTGTTATCTGTATCGGTGTATATCAAAAATCTAACAGGGGGAAATTTGACTTTTTCCTATTTTAGTAAGATAGTATCAAACCTTCTCGAGTGTTTTCTTAGAATCTTCCAGCATACCTAGTGTAAAATTTTATGGTTACGGACCTCATGTGTCATGTCTCTTTTTCTGTACTCTTCGTTATATGATTTTTTATTTGCAAAGACTCAAATAAAAGAAAAAACCCATGACCAAAATTCGTCATGAGCTTTTTTGATACTCGATGTAAGATAGTTTTTCACCTTGTCTGATTGGTATACTTAACGGATCAAGTCTGTTTCAGGATCATTCAGCAGACGCTCGACTTGTACTCTTGTCGTTAACGGAACATCTCCTTGGATCGAATGAGCTAATCGAGCATTTCCTAAGGCAAAATAAACGGTCTTCTGTAAGGACCACTTCTCAGAGAAACCGAGTAAGATTCCAGCAGCAAATGCATCTCCTGCCCCGATTCGATCAAGTACATCCAAGGGATAAACTGTTGTTTTCTCTGCTTCTTGTTGTGTGATCAAGTAACCACTTAACTGTTTTCTTCCATCCACACTTTCTCGCCTCGTCCCAGCAAACCACTGGATATCGTAGTGATTCATAAAGGACTGGATATAAGAAATAGGATCATGTTCGTTTTCTACATTGTCTGTTTCCTCCCACTGCACCAGTTCTGTCAGATCTCTAACTGAGCCAAACAAGATGTCGCAATAAGGTAACATTGAATGATAACGCTTCTTCATCTGTTCTTTTTTTCCATCTTCTTGATTCAAACTAGGACGATAATTGAAATCAAAACAAACTTTTTTCCCTGCTTTATGTGCTTGTTCTGCTAACTGGATAGCTGTTTCAGCCGTCTCATCAGATAAGCTTAAACTGATCCCGCAGATATGGATCAAATCGATCTCATCAATAAATGCTGCACAGTCGTAATCCTCTATTACAGATAAACCAAATGAGCTATGTTTTCGGTTTTGATAAGTGACTTCTGTCGGACGGACACCATACCCCATTTCTGCAAAATAAGTCCCGATGTGTTGATATTGATGGATCACATACTTCGTTTGGATACCTAGTCCGTTCAAATTAGTGAGTGCTGCTTTTCCTAGACGATTGTCTGGCAGAGCCGTCAGTAAATAACTTTCAACACCAAAATGGGCAAGGTTCCCTACTAGATTTACGCCAGTCCCTGTGTAAGCCATGCGTAAGGTATGGGTTTGTTCCAGCATCAAATGTTCTGGAGGCGTGAGTCGCAGCATGACTTCCCCAAATGCACCAATTTTCATTCTTCTCACCTTATTCCACGATTTTTTTCATCAATTGCAACAGTTGGCGTACCTCTTCTGGGCGTGTATTACCTGTATCCTTGTCGATAATTGCACTATATACATGAGGGATGACCTTTTTCACTCCTGCGTCTATTGCGATCCGTACGATTTCTTCCACATTATCAAGGTCGATTCCACCAGTTGGCTCTAAATAAAAATCATTGGCAGCACAAGCTTCTGCTAAGGATTTATATTCTTTGATATGAGCAAGTCCCTTCATAGGAAAATATTTGATTGAGCTGCCGCCCATATCTTTCAACAATCGAATAGCTGTTTCAAGTGTCACGACTCCTGCAGGTCCTTGTGAACTTAAAGGACCAGTTGCGATGTTTACGTACCCTTCTTTACCCGCGGGAGAAACCAAACCGTTGATGACCGTTTCTGTCTGTTTCAATACTGCTCTGGAAGCTCCTACTCCTGTAAATACTTGATTGACATGCTGAGGCTGCAATACTTCGGCTAAACGAGTGACCATCTGGCTCTGGTTTGGGTCTCCCGCGCCTAGACCGATGGACAAGGCGTTATTTGTTGCTTGCTGGTATTTTTTCATTTCTGCAATAGCTGTTTCGTCGTCAGAAAAGTTCTTTGAAAGTACACCTAAAACGATATGGCCTTCTGCTGCCTCATAGCATTCTTTTGCGTTTTCTACAGAATTTGCTAACACATTTAGACATATCTTATCTTTTAAATAATTGGGACTTAATCTCATTCCTTTTTCTCTCCTAGTTCTTCAAGATTTCTTTTAAGCGATCGATGATTTTCTCCATCTCCTGTTGATTGACGGAACGGATATCAAATTCAATGATGCCGTTGTTTGCCTGGTATTCTCTTGTATAGATGGCAGGATTTTTTTCTTTCAATGCTTTAATCACTTGTTTAGCTGATTGATCTCCTGAAACTTTCACACTTGCTCGATAGATTTCTCGACCTGCGCTATCTTGAACGATTTTAGCTTCCAAATGATCGATCTGATTGAGTTGTTCGATGAACGGTTGTAGTCTTTCTTTCATTGTAAGGCCAGACTCACTGCCTTTATTCAAATAGTCTTCCACTGCTTGGACAAAACCGAAAATATTTTCCTTTCCGATTTTCATGGAACGTCCGATTCCTTTTGATTGCATCCGAACCCATGAAACATAAGTTTTTTTTCCAATCACCATTCCGGCGCTTGGTCCTTCGATCGCTTTTGCCCCTGAATAAATAACTAGATCAGCGCCCAACTGCACATATTTTTTCAGATCTTCTTCTGCCGCAGCATCAACGATTAACGGAAGCTGGTGCTTTTTGGCAATCTGTGCTGCCTCTGACACGTCAAGCATACTTTTTTGTACCGTGTGATGGCTTTTTATATAGAGAATCCCTGCTGTTTCTTCTGTGATCATCATTTCGATCTGTTCCGGCGTACACATATTAGCGTAACCTGCTTCGACTACCTGACCGCCTCCTTGCTGTACCATGATTTCCACAGCCGTGCCGTAATCTACATTGTGTCCTTTTGGCAAAATGATTTGTCGTTTTTTGATGGATTCTGCATAAGGATGATAAAGGGGATATAGTTCTCCTTTACCTATAACAGCAGCTACCGATTGAGCGATTCCTGCAGATGCGGATGAAACGATCTGGACATCTTCTACTTCTAACAAATCGGCTAAATATTTTCCTGTTTGAATACTTAATTCTTCCATCTCAAAAAAATGCTGGCCGCCAAAACGTTGCGCGTCAAGAACTGTCTCTGAGAGGGTCGAGACTCCTAGAATCGTCATTCTTCCTGAAGCATTGATTACTTTTTTCAGCTGAAATTTCTCATGATTCGCATGCATAACTTTTTCCTCCGATAATCGTTTGTACTGGTTTGATTTGCTGATTTGACTGTCTTTTCTCTCCATTGGAATCGATTAGTTCCTTAGATTGTTCGATCAATTCAAAAACAGTAAAATCAGCGTCAAAGCCTTCTTTGATTTGTCCCTTCGTCTTCAAGTGAAAATTCTGTGCTGGAACTTCCGTCACCTTTTCGATGATTTCTTCCCACGTATATCCGACAAGCCGCAATTTTTCCATTGTTGTGGCCAAATCGTAGACTGGACCGTTTTTACGATTACGAATATAGATGTCTGTGCTGATCGTATCTGCTTTTATCCCTTGGTGATAGGCGGTTTCTGCAACTTGGAAATTAAAACTATCCGTCCCGTGTCCAATATCGAAGATGATTCCTCGATTTTTTGCTTCTACAGCTATTTGTTTGATTTTTTTCGTTTCCTGTTCCAAGATCCCGTTTGTTTTTCCATTGAAACAATGAGTCATAATATCTCCTGATTCCAGTAAAGCTAAAATATCCAACAAATTTGGCGGAGCAGAACCGATATGAACCATCAAAGGAAGCTGATGGTTTTCTTTTTGTATCCTTTTTGCTAGCTGTAGCGGAGTGATGCCGTTTTGACCCACTACGCTCTTGCTCATCCGTGCTTTGAGACCAATAATGAAATCCGGCATTTCCTTGATTTTTTGCTTTACCATATCAGCTTGGATCTTGTTTAGGTCTGCTAGTTCATCTTGTGCAATGATTCCCCATTTTGAGATATTCAAAAGCGCATAGACATTTGTTTTTGCCTGTTTGGCATGTTCATAAAAATCAGCAATGTTTTCTGTCCCAGTCGTCCCCGCATCGATGACTGTTGCCACACCTTTATTCACGCCAATTTGATCTGGATAATCATAATACAGGGTCATTTCTTCAAAACAATGAACATGATCGTCGATCCAACCAGCCGACAAATATTGCTGAGGGGTCAAGCTGATTTTCTGACGAGCTTTTTTTGTGATGAGAGGTGCAATTTCGCAGATCTTTCCTTTGGTTATCCCGATATCGAAGGTCATCCCGTTAAGCTTTCTTGCATTTTTAATGACTAAATCATACATAATCATTCCTACTTTTCTATAAATTTGAATTTAGACCATGGATGAATGAATGGCAGCAAGATCAATTCTTCTTGAATAATATGCCCTACTTTATTCTTTCGTGGATCACTGTGGGGCTCTAAAACGATTTGCAGCTCGTTTTTATATTTGCCAAAACGGTCATTTCCAACGACAACATCTCCTACGACAAATTCAAACTCGGTATCATGTGCTTTGTTTTCATATTTTTGATATTTTTTTCGAACTTCCGTTGATCGTATCACTTGATCTGTGATGTCCCCTCGACGAACATGCTGCTCTTCCAATACGATTTGCCGTTCCACCTCATTTATATTTGCAACAAACTCGACCCTAAAAACAGTCTGGTAACGATCCAAATGCCCTAATGACTTCAATTCTTCTTCACTTGCGTATGCGTTTCCAATAATTATATCATCAATTAGATTTGTGGCAAACAAATGCTTAGCTGCTGTTTCTACAGAGAAATGGCGATGCATTTCTAAAGTAGGCAGTCCATCATTGATATCCCATGGTCCGATTGTACCTGATTGTGAGGTAATGAAGGCTGCCGTTCGAATACCGTTTTTTTTGAATCGTTCACTACTAGATTGGAAAAAATGATACGGTAAACCGGTTCCTTCTTGCGGATAAAAATTGTGACAGCCATATAGAAAAGATGTATTCGCCTGATGTGTCAAGATATTTTCTAGATAAGCGACATCGTTACTCATATTCAACTCGATGGCCAATTGATAAGGATTAAAAGTCAAAAGTGCTTCTTTTTTTCCATCAAATCCTAAGTCTAAACGAATACCATCTGCTCCTAATTTATGGAAGAATCCTAAATCGTCATAAGAAATATTCAGTTGTTCAAAAATAGCGGGCGAAACATCTAATATCGTTTCAAATCCTCTCTTTTTTGCAAAAAAGATCAATTGCTGGAATTTTTTCTGAACAACTTTCGGATCTTCCGAGATTTCAAGCATACTCATAAAAATCCTGCTGAATCCGTATTGATGGGCTGTTTCGATATACTCACGATCTTTTTGAAGATCACTGTGGTCTGGATAAAGGGAAATGCCTAATGAACGTTTCATGATTTGTTCTCTTCTTTCTTTTCAATTATAGTCGTTCTTCGGTGACGCCATCTGTCAGAGTGAGATCTGCTTGCTCTTTCGCTTGCTCCTCTGCTTCTCTGGCTAATTGCTGTTTTTCAAACACTTTGAAGAATGGATAATAAATAGCCAAAGTAATCAAGAAATTACCAATAACCAATAATCCTGCTGCAATACTCCAGTTCGTGCTCATCCAAGCAGCAATCGGCGCAGGCATCGCAAATGGCAGACGCGCAACCATCATTGGCACGACACCACTGACAGTGAGAATATAAGACAGAGTCGTCGTCACAAGAGGTGCAAGAATAAATGGAATTCCTAAAACTGGGTTCATCACTACTGGTGCACCAAAAATCATTGGTTCATTAATATTGAACAAACCCGGCAGAATGGACAAACGTCCTAAGCTTTTTAAATACTTGGATTTAGAAAACATGAATAAGACGACTAACGCAAGAGTGGTTCCTGCTCCGCCAATCCAAACGAACCATTGTAGAAATTGTTCAGTGAAAATATTCGGCATGGCGTTAGCACTTGTCCCTGCATTAAACGCATCAATATTTTCAGCAATCGAAATATCCCAAAACGGACGAATAACCGGACCCATGATCGCTGGGCCATGGATTCCTAATACCCAGAAGAAACAAATCAGGAAGACAGTCAAAAGACCGCCAAACAAGCTGTTACCCGCTAATACACCTTTTAAAGGCATAAGTAGTTGACTCAAGAATCCATTTAAATCGAACCCAAGCATATGGCGGATGATCCAAAAGAAAATCAAGATAACTGCTCCTGGTATCAATGCCACAAAAGAATTTGTTACTTCCGGCGGTACACCATCTGGCATTCTGATGGTTATTTTTTTCTCAATAAAAAACCGGTAAATTTCTACTGAAATAATTGCTGTCACGATAGCTCCAAATAATGAGCCCGATCCTAGATTAGCAATGTTAATGTAACGTCCGGCTGTGACTTCCCCCATATCTTCTAAAATACGTGTAGGAGGAGCTGCTACGATCAGAAAAGACATTAATGCCAAGATACCTGCTGTTAGGGAATCGAGTCGATAGCTTTTCGCCAAAGAAGAAGCTATCCCAAATGTCGCATAAAGAGCAAGGATACCAACAGTATAGCGAAAAGGAATATCTAATATCTCACGGTATGGCTCAATGACTGCTGCAATCGATTCAATTGGGATGTTCAGTAAAATTGTAAAAAATGATCCTACGATTGTCAGTGGCATAGTGGCAATGATTCCTTTTCTAATGGCAGTCATATGTCGCTGAGTACCAATACGATTGGCTACGGGCATGATTTTTTGTTCGATAATTCCTATAAATTTATCCATCTTCTTTCTCCTTTTATAACATTATAATGTTTACAAGTGAATAGTAACACACTTCTCCGTGAATTGTAAACGCTTTTCTAACAATCTCTCCTTCTTTTGCTGTTTTCTTTTTAGAAAGAAAAGGAGATATGACAAAAGTCGTGCCACACCCCCTTATCCAGAATAAATGGTAATCCAGAAACAGCCGTGTATCTGCGGTAATAAGTCCAACCAATTCAAAAACATGAATAGCTGTTTTTTGAAATTGTTCCTTGTGACTCGGAGCTGAAGGGCAAGCTCACGACCTCTTGGTAAACGGTGTTCAAAAGCTTACATCTGCGGTAATAAGCCTAACCAAACGAAAAATATGAGAAGCTATTTTTGTTTGGCTGTTCTTAGTACTTGATGCAGGGCAGCTTTTTCACAACCTCTTTTTTTATTTATGTTTCATAATCAATATGGTAAGGATGCAGATCCGTATGGTAGACCGCCTCCGAATATTCAATCATTTCCCCAATTTGCGTAGACGATTTCCGTATCCGTTTGATGCCGATCTGTGCGTCTGTTTTCAGAATTCCTTGTTCTTCTTCTGTTAAAAATACTGCCGAGAAATCATCAGAAAATGAGTCAATAGTATATCCTTTTTTCGTCAGCAAACGATACAAAGATTCTTTGCCAAATTCTTCTCTGCTGAATTGCATCATTTCTTGTGGAAGATAATGGACAAAATAAATATAAGGCTGATTGTTCAAATAATATAAGCGCTTAAAACAAACAGCTTGCTCACCGAAAAAGGAAAACAAAGGATCTTCCTTCTTTATATGGACCAATTGCAAATCCAGCGTTTCTTTCCGGACTTCATATCGGGAGTTCTCCAAGATTTGCGTAAAGCTTGCCGCTTTGGATAATCGATTGTAAGGACGATTGCTTAGAACCGTCGTCCCACGACCACTTTTCTTTTCGACATATTCATCTGATGCCAGCAGTTCGATTGCCTTTCGGACAGTGATTTTGCTGACTTGAAACAGTTCTTCTAATTCACTTTCTGTCGGCAACATCGAACCGACTGGATATTTTCCTGAGAAAATATCTTCTTTAATTTTATCTGCGACTTCCAAGTATAGTACACGTGTCCTTTTCATAACGTCACCCTTTGC
>NZ_JAKZIW010000100.1:0-1101 GCF_031143325.1 Enterococcus sp. FR204
TGGATAGGCTACAATTAACTAGACAGAAAAATTAAGGTGTGTAGACTAGAAGAAAACATACCAGGAGGAATTTTTATGTCTAAGAGAACACGAAGAACTTTTTCACAAGAATTCAAGCAACAAATCGTCAATCTTTACTTAGCTGGAAAGCCACGTGTAGAAATCATTCGAGAATATGAACTAACGGCTTCAGCATTTGACAAATGGGTAAAGCAATCTAAAACGAGTGGTTCATTCAAAGAAAAAGATAATCTTACGCCTGAACAAAAAGAATTGTTAGAACTACGTAAAAGAAACCAGCAATTAGAAATGGAAAATGATATTTTAAAGCAAGCAGCGCTGATATTCGGACGAAGAGACAAGTAATCGATGCGAATAAGCATCTTTACCCTATATCAGCGATGTGCAGAATATTAGGTCTATCACGTCAGTCCTATTATTATCAATCAAAACCAAAGAAAGACGAATCAGAACTTGAAGAAGTAGTCGCTGAAGAATTTATCCGCAGCCGAAAGGCCTACGGCTCAAGAAAAATAAAAAAAGCCTTATCAAAACGAGGCATTCAGATCAGCCGACGAAAAATTAGTAGAATCATGAAAAATAGAGGATTAAAATCGAGCTATACTGTTGCTTATTTTAAAGTACATCATTCTACTTGCAATGAAGCCAAAACGACAAACGTATTGAATCGTAAATTCTTAAGAGACAACCCATTAGAAGCGATCGTAACAGACTTGACTTATGTACGAGTCGGGAAAAAATGGAATTATGTCTGTTTCATTTTGGATCTGTTCAATCGAGAAATTCTCGGCTATTCTTGTGGAGAACATAAAGATGCCGTTCTAGTAAAAAAAGCATTTAGCCGTATCAAACAACCTCTGACAGAGGTTGAGATTTTTCATACTGATCGTGGAAAAGAGTTTGATAACCAAGCTATTGATGAATTATTAACAACTTTTGATATCAATCGATCATTGAGTCATAAAGGCTGTCCTTTTGATAATGCCGTAGCTGAATCAACTTATAAGTCGTTGAAAGTAGAATTTGTCTATCAATACACATTTGAAACCTTACAACAATTGGATTTGGAGTTATTTGACT
>NZ_JAKZIW010000101.1:0-1047 GCF_031143325.1 Enterococcus sp. FR204
GATTGTAAAATTAAGCTAGACAACTAAAAAAGTCATTTGTGCTACACTCAAAATAGTTCCGTCCAAAGAATTATAAGGAGTGAGTACAAATGACCTATACCCATCTTACAACGGATGAACTTGTAATGATAGAGTCTTATTTCAAAATAAATCAATCTGTTGCGAAAACTGCGCATTGCTTGAATCGTTCAAGACAAACGATCCATAAAGTATACCTGTTCTTCAAGCAAGGAAAATCAGCCTTAGAGTACTATCAACAGTATAAGAAAAACAAATCAAACTGTGGTAGACGCCCGCTTGTTTTACCTGAGGAACAATCAGAATATATTCAAAGAAAGGTTGTTCAAGGATGGACACCCGATGTGATTGTTGGTCGTGCAGCGTTTCCTATTCGTTGTTCTGCTCGTACCATTTATCGTATGTTCAAAAAGGGGCTATTTAATCCTTCTGACTTACCGATGAAAGGCAAGCGTAAACCAAATGGACATCAAGAAAGACGTGGAAAACAAGCTTTCCGTCGCTCTATTCATGAACGTGAAAAAGATTATAGCCAATTCTCAAATGAGTTTGGTCACCTTGAAGGTGACACTATCGTAGGTTTGAAACATAAAAGTGCTGTAATTACCTTAGTTGAGCGATTATCAAAAGTTATCATCACATTGAAACCGTGTGGTAGACAAGCGATTGATATTGAAAACAAATTAAATCATTGGTTTGAATCTGTACCGAAAAATCTATTCAAATCCATCACTTTTGATTGTGGAAAGGAATTTTCAAATTGGAAACAGATCAGTAATGCCAATGATATTGCCATTTATTTCGCTGATCCAGGAACGCCGTCTCAAAGAGGCCTAAACGAGAATTCTAACGGATTGTTACGTAGAGATGGTTTATTGAAATCTATGGATTTCAATTCAGTAGATGAATCTTTTATTCAATCTGTCGCATCGAAACGAAATAATATTCCTAGAAAATCACTGAATTATCGAACACCTTTGGAAGTATTTTTGAGTTACGTAAGTATTGATGATTTGTCTAACTTAATTT
>NZ_JAKZIW010000102.1:0-1003 GCF_031143325.1 Enterococcus sp. FR204
GGGAGCGTCAATAATTTTGTGTAAATAACTCGTCCTTCTGCAAAATAATGGGTTACTCAGTAAACATTGAAGCTAATGTATCCGTCACTTGTTGGAAGCCTTTATGGCTTCTATTTAAGAATTTTTGATTGTATGTATCAAAGATGGATACTAGGAAACGCTCTAGTGATTCTTCATTTTGAAACTGATCTTTTCTGCGGCTGTATTTCTTGATTTGTTTATTGAAAGATTCGATTAAATTAGTTGAGTAAATGCTTCGGCGGATACCAGGCGGAAACTCATAAAAAGTCAATAAATCTTGATTTTTTATCAGTGACTGCGTCACTTTAGGATAAGTTTTCTGCCACTTCTCAATCATACTCCCTAAAAAGGTATTTGCCTCTTCCTTTGAGCTAGCTTGATAAACAGCCTTAAAATCATCACAGATTTCTTTTCGATCTTTGACACGTACTTTATGAGCAATATTACGGGAAATGTGAACACAGCAATGTTGGTATTTAGCTTTAGGATAAATCTGGTGAATCGTATCTTTCATGCCTTTTAAGCCATCGGTAATAAACAGTAAGACATCATGAACCCCTCTGGAGTAAATGTCCTGTAACAACTCATTCCAAACGTAGGTCGATTCAGTCGGGGCAATCGCATAACTTAGTACTTCTTTAGTGCCGTCTTCTCGTATACCAATGGCAATATAGATTGCTTCTTTGGAGACGGTTTGCCGTTTTAAAGGAATATAAGTAGCATCCATGAAAATAGCGACATACTTATCATTTAGAGTTCTAACTTTAAATGCATTTACTTCTTCAGTCAGCACTTTAGTCATGTTGGACATGGTTTGGGGCGTGTAGTGATGCCCATACATTTTCTCAATCAAGTCTGCGATTTCCGACATGGTAATACCTTTTCGGAAGAGGTGAATGACGGTCTCCTCTAAGGTATCATTCGTCCGTCTATAAGCAGGAACAGTCTGTTGCTTGAACTCGCCGTTGCGGTCGCGCGGAAT
>NZ_JAKZIW010000103.1:0-957 GCF_031143325.1 Enterococcus sp. FR204
CATCTTACCATAGACGAACTGACAATGATAGAATCATATTATCTTCAACATAATAAGCCGGTTGAAATCGCTAACCGAATGGGACGTGCTATACAAACTATTTATAATGTAGTCAATAAGTTCAAGCAAGGCAAGACTGCTCTTGATTATTGGCACCAGTATAAAGAAAATAAGAAAAAATGTGGTAGAAAAGTCATTCAATTACCTGCTCATGAAGTAGATTACATTAAAGAGAAAGTCACTCTTGGTTGGACGCCTGACGTCATTATCGGGCGAAAAGAAAGGCCTGTTTCATGCGGTATGAGAACACTTTATCGTTTATTTTCTAAAGGAATATTTGATATTGACACACTACCGATGAAAGGTAAAAGAAAACCCAATGGCCATCAGGAAAAACGGGGAAAACAACAGTATCAGCGCTCAATCCATGATCGACCTGATAATTATCCTGATTTCAATTCTGAGTTTGGTCACCTTGAAGGTGATACGATCGTTGGCATTCATCATAAAAGTGCCGTCATTACTTTAGTTGAAAGATTATCTAAAGTCATTATCACGATTAAACCCAACGGCCGTAAGGCATTAGATATTGAAACTGCCCTTAATCAATGGTTTTCTCGCTTCCCTAAAAACTTCTTTAAATCTATTACGTTTGACTGTGGAAAAGAATTTTCTAACTGGAAAGCCATTAGTAACCAACATGATATTGATATATATTTTGCGGACCCTGGAACACCTTCTCAACGCCCATTAAACGAGAATTCTAACGGGATTCTGCGTCGTAATGGACTGCCGAAATCAATGGATTTTAGAGAAGTGAATCAGACATTTATTTCCAGTGTCAGCAATCAACGTAATCATATTCCAAGAAAATCATTGAATTACAGAACACCAATCGAAATATTTTTGAGCTATGTACAAGAAGCATTTTATTCTAGCTTAATTTGACAAATCATA
>NZ_JAKZIW010000104.1:0-933 GCF_031143325.1 Enterococcus sp. FR204
TATGAACAAAATAAACTGAGTAGAGAAAGTAAATTAGGCGAGATTGATTATTACAACAATCGTAGAGAAGAGGCTGAACAGATTAGTTTGTTTTAAAATCACAATGTTCACTAAATGTTCGAACACTGTAGCTATGTAAACATTGTTAGCAGCATGATATTCTACTAGTGTCAAAAAAATATGAAAGTGCCAAGATATCCCAACTTTTTAATTGGTATCTGTGGCTCTTTCATATTTTTTGATTAGATAGCTATAATAAAAAATTATTATAGAGGATAGGAGAAAACTTTTATACAAAATAGTTCGCTTGTTTTAAAAGATTCTTGACTATTTTTTTAACAAACTAATAGGATATTCAATCAAGGAATCATCATTAATAAAAGGTAACTCAATTGAACCATCTAATGTTTTGAAATTCCAAACGGATGAGTAACTTGGCTTCTTTAATTCATTGTTTGATTCCATTTTTGATAATTCTAATAATTTGTTCATTAAGTAATATGGTTGTTCTACTATCTGTAGTTTTTCAGAAAAACCATTATCAAATGAATTTTCAAAATATTTAAAGACATTGTGGCGAACGAAAGCGAGAAAATTATCTTTATAGCATCCTACATCAAACGTTTTATAATTATAGCCTCCATAATTATCATTAAAATTTATTTCCATAATGGGTGTACGCTCACTTCTATAAATAATGTTATTAGCGTAAGATGGACCAAATTTGGTATTCCAAACAATTTCAAAGCTGTAGTCTTGGTTACTTAGTTCGAGTATTTCATTAAATACATGAACTGCATATTCAAATGCTTGTAGTTCTAATTTATTCATAAATTAAGTTCACTCCTTGTTTTTATTATCAGCGGACCACTCACTGATAACTAAAATTATACACTTAGTACTTATTTTCACAATATTAATTTGTCACTGTGA
>NZ_JAKZIW010000105.1:0-866 GCF_031143325.1 Enterococcus sp. FR204
TTGGTTCGTTTCTTTGATTCGATGATTGCGAAAGGTACGACCAATATGTTGGACGATGTGAAACCGGTCAATAATCAGCTGTGCTTTTGGAAACAGCTTTTTAACGAGCGATACATAAGGAGCGTACATATCAATCACGATCCATTCGACCGCTTCACGAATTTCTCGTGAAAAATGACTAAAATAACGTTTTAAAAAAGGCAGTTGTCGGTTCTCGACAATGTCCAATAAGCGCTGTGTTTGTCCATCCATCATGATGAAACTCATAGCACCTGAAACACCCCGAACTGATTTGAATTCATCAAAACAAAGTACCTTAGGTAACGGTGTCCGAAAAGGATTCAACGGACGATAAAATCGCTTCATAATACGGTAAACAGAAGAGACCGATAGATTTTTCTGAGCGGCGATCTCTGTCATTGAGGTATTTTTTTTCAGACGAGTCACGACAGACCAGCGGACTTTCTCACTGATGAAACAATGTTTTTTCGCAACAGAAGTATCTGCGACAAAGGTCCGCTGACAAGCTTTGCATTTGAAGCGTTGCTTTTTCAATTCGAGGTAGGTACGGTATTCAGAAACATCGTTCATTAACAACCGGACGGTTGTTGTACCCCAACGCACAATATCTGAAGCAATCTGGTGTTTACAGTGGATGCATTCTTGGGCTGTATAAATCAAGTTTCCACGATAAATATGACAGATTTGCCCTTTGTATTTTTCTTTTGTGAGACAATTTTCGTTAAAAGTAACTGATAAGTCTAGAATATCTAATGTTTCTTTGATAAGGTGAGTGTAAGACATCTTGATTCCTCCTTTTGGGTTGGTTCGCCAAATTAATTCTAAAGGATTTCAAGGTGTCTTTT
>NZ_JAKZIW010000106.1:0-856 GCF_031143325.1 Enterococcus sp. FR204
TGTTCTGTAATAAAATAAAACTTTATAACAACTATAACAAAACCGAATATAAAACAGAAGTTCTATAAGTTATAATCATAGTTGTTAAGTGATTCATCTAGTAAAAACACCAGATTTCAAATTTCACACAATTTAAACTAGATCAATCATCAACCTTCTTCAAATTGTTAGAACCCTTTCCCGAGGAGCTGCAGCATAAGCAAAAAAACAAACAGGAAGCCAAATGGCTAAGACATTTTTTCTATTAGTCTAGTTGTTTCTCGTCGCAAGTTTAAGACTTTAGAAAGTTATTTCTAATGATGTTTGGGTTGTTTTGATCAATGCTTATGCACAGCTCCTTACCTATTATTTATCTCAACAGATCTAACAAATTAATGGACTATTTAAGGAGTTTTTTTATGCTTACGATCTATTCTTCTCGCACACACAGTTACCATCTGATGGCAAACTGGCTGAAAGACCATCAAATGCCTTACAGAGAACGAATTTTCACACCTAAACAGCCTTTAACAAGGAAAGAGATATTTTATTTATTGTCATTAACAGAAAACGGATTTGACGATCTATTAGCTAAACGCTCGATTGATTATAAAAATTTGAAAGATCAAATCGACCAATGTACGACCTCAGAGCTTGTCGATCTGATCGTCTCGCATTTTACTTTGTTACAACGTCCCATCATTACTGACGGAAAGAAATTATTAGTCGGATTCAATGAAGATAGCATGCGTCTTTTTATCCCTGTACAATGGCGCAGAAGTCAACTGAAATCTGTCTATAACGATTTTACATGGGTAAGCAATCTAGAAAATTCTACGGATTTAGATGATGAATTTTTAAATTATTATATATAAAA
>NZ_JAKZIW010000107.1:0-798 GCF_031143325.1 Enterococcus sp. FR204
GGGAGTGTTTCCCGATTCGTTTTTGGCTGCCGTAGCAACTTTTATACCATATCAGAGAGCCAAGCGATTGTCAACTCTTTTTTAAAAGTTTTTTTCGATTCCGTTTTTCGAAATCTTTCAGCAACTCATTTATCATAACTTATCGTTTGTTATTTGTCAAGAACTTTTTTAAAGTTTTTTTCGATAGAATCAAGCTTCGCAAGTGGTTCTTTTTAACGACTTAGTTATCTTATCACGTCTAAAAACATGTGTCAACTCTTTTTTGGAATTTTCATAAAATGTTTCAATGAAGCGCGACAACGTTGTTTAATATATCATTAAAAAAAATAAAGGTCAAGCTAAAATATTATTTAAGCTTGACCTTATTATAATTTCAACGATTGTCAAAAGTATTGTTTGCAGCTGTATTGCCAGTTTCTATAGATAAATCACAGCTTTTGAAACATAAGTTTTGTACTGCTTCGATTCGCCCGAATTCTTTTGCAGTTATTTGGCAATGAGAAAAGCAGACATCTTCTATAGGCTTTTCAGGAAATGCTACTAAATCAAAAGCTCGGGAAGGAAGTGAGTAACCTGGAGAAAGGCATGCCTGTACGTTTTTGATGTGTATGTCTTTGACTTTCGTCATTTGCTTTGATTCAGGTATTTCTTCAGCCACCGCTTGCCAACTTTCTGGCATTTGAGCAAGGTCATTGCTATTTTTTCTATTGTATTCATTATGCCAGTCCATTATCCAAGAAAAAGGAAATTGTACATCAATCATATTCAGATTTTCTACCCTGATATTTTCGATCACTC
>NZ_JAKZIW010000108.1:0-634 GCF_031143325.1 Enterococcus sp. FR204
ATTTTTATTAAGTTAAAGAACGGATTCAATTGCAGCGGTCATTTTCAATGGAGAAGTTTGTGGTGCAAATCGTTCGATTACTTTGCCATTTCTATCAATCAAAAATTTAGTAAAATTCCATTTTATTGCTTTAGTGACAGTACCAGGAGCTTCATTTTTAAGATAAGTAAAAAGAGGATCTGTATTTTTTCCATTTACGTCAATCAATTGATGCATAGGGAAGGTAACGCCATAAGTGGTTTTACAAGCTTCTGCTGCTTCAGTCGCTGAATCTAGCTCTTGTTTAAATTGATTGGAAGGAAAGCCTAAGATAACCAGACCTTGTGTCTGATAAGCTTGGTAAAGTTCTTCTAATTGTTTAAATTGAGGTGCTAGACCGCATTTTGTTGCAGTGTTAACAATGATTATCGGTTTGCCTGCATATTTTTTCAATGAATAGACAGTGCCGTCTTCTAAAGTAGTTTCAAAATTATAAATAGACATAAAGTTTTCTCCTTTCTATTTTATATAATAAAAAGAGCGCTAAACTGAAAACTAGCTATTTGTTTTCCCGTTTAGAACTCTTTTCAGACAATAAATATTTAATAAAATACGAAGATAAGATAGCTATATTGCTTCTCATCTTTACGTTCTT
>NZ_JAKZIW010000109.1:0-611 GCF_031143325.1 Enterococcus sp. FR204
ACGCGCCCAAGAGGAGTCGAACCCCTAACCTTTTGATCCGTAGTCAAACACTCTATCCAGTTGAGCTATGGGCGCATATTTGAAATGCCGAGGACCGGAATCGAACCGGTACGGTGATCACTCACCGCAGGATTTTAAGTCCTGTGCGTCTGCCAGTTCCGCCACCCCGGCGCGATTGCTTTGGCAAAGCGGAAAACGGGGTTCGAACCCGCGACCCCCACCTTGGCAAGGTGGTGCTCTACCACTGAGCTATTTCCGCGTGTTTAAAGATGCCGGCTAAAGGACTTGAACCCTCGACCCTCTGATTACAAATCAGATGCTCTACCAACTGAGCTAAGCCGGCATGTAAAACTTAAATTATGCGGGTGAAGGGACTTGAACCCCCACGCCGTAAGGCGCTAGATCC
Source organism: Enterococcus sp. FR204 (assembly GCF_031143325.1). Lineage (NCBI taxonomy): Bacteria > Bacillati > Bacillota > Bacilli > Lactobacillales > Enterococcaceae > Enterococcus > Enterococcus sp. FR204. The sequence continues at coordinate 407 of NZ_JAKZIW010000109.1, forward strand.
TAAATCTAGTGCGTCTGCCAATTCCGCCACACCCGCAAAAATATGAGCCGTACAGGGCTCGAACCTGTGACCCTCTGATTAAAAGTCAGATGCTCTACCAACTGAGCTAACGGCTCATATGGAGGTTAACGGGATCGAACCGCTGACCCTCTGCTTGTAAGGCAGATGCTCTCCCAGCTGAGCTAAACCTCCATGGATAACTTAA
>NZ_JAKZIW010000011.1:0-62812 GCF_031143325.1 Enterococcus sp. FR204
GGTAACTCTATTCTACAGAAGAGACTTCCTTTTTTCTATTTACACAAAATATTTTACACTCTCGTTTTTATGTTAAACAAAGGATAAAACACAATATAAAAACAGTTGTTTCTTTATTTAAGAATTAAAAAATACAGACTCCGTTCAAATAAATGAACCTAGCCTGCATTATGTGATTGACTCTACTTTTTAATTCATTGAGATGAATAACCCGTTTTTATAAATGCCCAAAAGTAATCGGTGCCGAAGCCATTCCTCGACCTAATTCTTTTTCAAATTTTCCTATTGTTGATATCTCCATATAAAACGGTGATACTGGTTTAGACAATTCTCCCCTGATTGCTAACGGACGTAAACTACGTTCCAAATTATTTATGACTTTAGGATAATACTGACCTTTTTCTAAGCATGTCTTTGCGTCTATCAAAAGTATACGTTCCTTTTCTTTGATCTCTGGATTTAAAACGAGATCATATAATTTTAGTACCATGTTTTCTATTTCTTCACTTTTAGACATCACAATTTCCTCCCAAAAATATATTTCTTCCCACTACATTCTATAAACAAAGTATACGCTACATCTAGATTTTTTTAAATCATTACTGATTTGTTAAAACCTTTCAATACACTGTTATGGCAACGATTTTTATTTTAAAAACATTCTAAATTAAATCAGTAAAAATTTTTATTCTAAGATTTTTATTAGAATTACGCCTAATTTGTGTCTCTCAGGGCAATTCTAAGAACGTTTCAAGAGATAGCGACACTATCGTTATCGAAAAAGGCGAAAACCTATCTCATTTTCTGCTAATGTAAGTTGGTTTAGCTTTTGTTAATATGAATTTATGAAAATGGAGGTAATTAAATATGATTTTTCCTAAAGTTAATGACGCAAGCGTGAATAAAGGATCCTTTTTCCATATCTATGAAAACGAAGATTTTGAACTGTATAATATCCTTTCACAAAAAGAGGTCATCGAAAACCAAATAATCTGCCATCCAATTATTTACAAATCTATTTTCAAGCATGCATTTTTTGCTTCCAATGATTTTCAAAGAATGGAGATTACCGACTGTATATTCGAAAACTGTGATTTTTCAGGCTGTATATTGACAAAAAGCATGTTGCATCGCGTGAAATTTGTCAATTGTAAATTAACAGGTACTAAATTGATGGAAAGTTATATTGGGAACACGTTATTCGAGAATTGTAAAATGGACTATGTAAATTTATCTGGTTCAAACATAAAAGAAAGTAACTTTGAGCACTCTGTCTTATCAAGCGCAGATTTTGTAGACTGTTCCCTCACTAAAACAATGTTTTATACTAATGATCTAGAAAATGCTAGCTTTTTTGATACTGATTTAAAAAATATTGATTTAAGTAACAACTCCTTTGAAATGATTGAAGTACGCCCGGAACATCTAAAAAATTGTACGCTTAATCAGTTGCAAGCACTTGGTTTTGCTAGAAAATTTTTACAAATAAAAGTAGTATAATCAAAATGAATATATAAAATAAATTTTTAGCAATACAAATATTCATAAAAAAACATTGCCTATTTTAACTCTTCATGTATACTGACTCTATCTTCAAAAACTGAATAGTAGGAGTTATTATCATGAATAACATTTTAGGAAAAAAAATAGAACTAAAAAAAGGGATATTGGGCACTATTGTCGTTGTACTCGGTTTGTTAAGGTTGCTATTTGCGCCATCCATCATTAGCATTTTTTCTTTAACTATCACTGGATTTATAGCATTTATACTTGTTTTTGGTAAAAAAGATACGAAAAATATGTTCTCGAAACCTGTCGCTCCTGTCAAAAATATAGCCAAATATTTTTTTATCAATGTAGTAATCTGTGCCGCAGTCTCGGTATTTTTGCAACAAATTTTGAAATGGGGTTTAACAGGCAATCCAATAAATGAGGCTTTCAGCCCGTTATTATTTATTATTTTGCCTATCATGATACTTGGAGAAGAATTGTTCTCAGTGTATTTTCTCGCTATTTTTTCTAGTAAGTTCAGCATTCCTGTCGCTAGTTTCTTGTCAGCAATCATCTTTGGATTTATCCATTACAGTACTTATGATAATGGAAATATTTTACACACTGTAGCACACATCCTTTTGATACAAGGGGTGGCAAGATTGTTATTCAACCAAGCTGCCATTAAAAGCAACTCGATCATTACAAGTTGGGCAGTTCATGTGATATTTGATTTCACAGCTATATTGCTAGTCGTTTTATTCTCCTAAATTTTTATAGAAATAATACATGCTCTATTGCTAAGAAAGCATACTTTATTTCCTTTAAACAAAAAGACAGATGTATCAATGGATTAAAAATCCTTGATACATCTGTCTTCTCTTTTAATGCCAGCTATAGGGATCGAACCTACGACCTACGCGTTACGAGTGCGTTGCTCTACCAACTGAGCTAAGCTGGCCTTATCCAAAAGAAATTATATACTCTATTTGGCTGATTGTAAAGAGTCCGATGGAAAATTAGTTTAATTTCATGATATTTTTCATAAAACGTGGTATAATTGATGTGAAAGGCAGGTTTTATGAAAATGGCAACTTTTGGAAAATTTGATACAACTATCGTACCATCGGAAATTGGTGAAAAATTCAAGATCAATACTCACGTAATGTTCACAATTCACGGCAAGTCGCAAACTGGAACGATTTCAAAGCAATTGAAAAATTCCGCTGTTGTTGAGATTGATGAAACTGCAGAAAATGCGAACTTGATGACGCAAAGTAAGGGTGTAGTAATCGTTAACTACAAAGAACTAAAAAAGATTTGAATTTGACCATCTCTGCATTTTTGGGATGGTTTTTTTATATGCAAACGAAAGCTGTGAAAAAGCTGTTCTGCATCAAACATTAAAAATGACCAAAAAAGGATGTGACAAAAGCTGTGTCACACCCTTTTTCGTATTTACTTATTTTGTACCAAACAAACGGTCACCCGCATCCCCTAGTCCAGGAACGATATAACCATGTTCATTCAATTTTTCATCTAGAGAAGCTGTATAGATGTCAATATCAGGATGCGCTTCTTGCAAAGCTTTTACTCCCTCAGGTGCTGCTACCAAACAAACAAATTTGATGTTCGACGCGCCACGTTCTTTCAATGCATCGATTGCCATGATTGCTGATCCGCCTGTTGCCAACATTGGATCTACTACAAACAACTGACGTGCATCAATGTCTTCTGGAAGTTTGACGAAATATTCATGTGGTTCCAATGTTTCTTCATCTCGATAAAGACCGATATGTCCCACTTTAGCAGCTGGAATCAATTCCAAGATACCGTCAACCATTCCAATACCTGCGCGCAAGATTGGAATAATCGCTACTTTTTTACCAGACAACGTTTTTTGTGTTGTTTCAGTGATCGGTGTTTCGATCACGATGTCTTCCAATGGCATATCCCGTGATACTTCATATGCCATCAACATAGCGATTTCATCGACTACTTCACGAAAAACCTTTGTTCCGCAGTTTTTGTCCCGAATAATAGTTAGTTTGTGTTGAATCAATGGATGATCGATCACTTGAAATTTGCCCATTTTTTAAGCTCTCCTTTGTTCTGTCGTTTCTTTTTAATTGTAAAACAAAATCAAGTGATTGACTAGTCAAACTCGCCATTTTTCCTAAGAAAATCCGTTTTTGAAAAGAAGTTTTCCTGCGGACAAGCAAAGCTTATTCTTTTTTCTTGATCCAAGAAGTAGATAATGCCATTGCTGCACGCGTTGCCTTTGTCTGATCCATAGCATTTACCATGACAAAATCATGGATGATTCCTTGGAAGCGTACTTGTGTAACAGGAACCCCTGCATCACGAAGTTTGCGCGCATAAGCCTCACCTTCATCTCTTAATACATCCGCTTCTCCCGTTAAAATCATTGCTGGAGGAAGATCATTTAGTTCATTTATATTTGCTCTCAAAGGCGAAGCTGTGATTTCAGCACGCTCTTCTTCATTCGTCGTATATTGGTCCCAAAACCACATCATTCCTTCTCTTGTCAAAAAATAGTTTTCTCCGAATTCATGATAGGAATCTGTATCAAAATCAGCGTTTGTGACTGGATAATACAGCAATTGCTTGGATATTGGGAGGCCCTTTCGTTCTTTTGTTAAGATCGTCATGACTGTAGCCATGTTACCACCTACTGAATCTCCTGCAACGATTAGATTCTCGAGATCCAGATTTTTTGACTTGGCTAATTTATTCAGCTGTTGCAACACAGCATAATTTTGTTCAATTGCTGTTGGATATTTTGCTTCTGGTGATCGACTATATTCTGGATAGACAACGACGGAATTCGTACGAACCGCAAGTTCTCTGATCAATTTATCATGGGTTTGAGCACTGCCAAAAACCCAGCCTGCTCCATGAATATAAAAAATAACTGGTAATTTATTCATATTCCCTTCTGGTCGTACGAGACGAATATTGAGTTTTCCCCATTCGCCAGTATCCACCATCAAGTCTTCAATATCGACGGAATATTTGTTCACAGGTGATTCTTGTACTTCTTCTAGTAAAGCTCTTCCTTCTTCCGGTGCTAGTTCATAGATACGCGGATGAGGCGCATTTGCATCACTGAATGCTACTGCTTCCTTTTCTAACGAGATACGATCAGTCATGACTTTTCCTCCCTGAGATTTAGTGTGAAGACTAAAATTACACCTCATATACTAGAGAGCATCACCGATATTGTCAAAGAATCCGTTTTCCCAAAAAATAAACAGAAAAAAACAGAAAAGCCCAACATTGAACTTTTCTGTTTACTAATGGAATTTAAATTTTTATTTTTTATGCAACGGAAATTTTTCAGTTAATTCGCGTACACCTGTTTTGACTTCGTCTAGTTGAGCGTTATCATCTTTTGCTTGTAATGCTTTGACAACTAGTTCAGCCACTTTTACAGCATCTTCTTCTTTGAACCCGCGAGTAGTGATTGCTGGCGTGCCGATTCGAATACCGCTTGTTTTGAATGGACTTAGTGTTTCAAAAGGAATCGAGTTTTTATTTACCGTGATATTCACACTGTCCAAAATGCTCTCTGCTTCTTTTCCATTTATACCTAACTCGCGAACATCGATCAACATCAGATGATTATCTGTCGCCCCTGAAATGACTCTGGTTCCAATTGCTTGATTGAACACTTTGACCATTGCTTTTGCATTGGCGATGATTTGTTCACTATATTCTTTAAATGCAGGATCTAATGCTTCTTTGAATGCTACTGCTTTACCTGCAATCACATGCTCTAGAGGGCCGCCTTGAATACCAGGAAATACCGCACTATTTATTTTTTTTGCTAATGCTTCATCGTTTGTCAAAATCATGCCGCCTCGAGGGCCACGCAATGTTTTATGAGTGGTAGTCGTTGTGATATCTGCATAAGGAACTGGATTAGGATGAAGTCCTGCTGCTACTAATCCTGCGATATGTGCCATATCTACCATCAGTTTTGCGCCTACTTCATCTGCGATTTCTCTGAATTTCGCAAAGTCGATCGTTCGTCCGTAAGCACTGGCACCTGCTACGATCAATTTTGGTTGATGTTTTCTAGCTAAAATACGTACCACATTATAATCAATAACTTCTGTTGTCGGATCAACACCGTAAGCAACAAAGTGATAGGTTTTGCCACTGAAGTTGACTGGTGATCCATGTGTTAGATGTCCGCCTGCGGAAAGATCCATTCCTAAGATCGTGTCCCCTGGTTCTACCAAAGCGAGATAAGCAGCCGTGTTGGCTTGAGAGCCGGAGTGAGGCTGGACGTTCGCAAATTTCGCTCCGAATAATTCTTTTGCACGGTCAATCGCTAAATTTTCAACGATATCGACAAATTCACACCCACCATAATAGCGATGCCCTGGATAACCTTCTGCGTATTTATTTGTCAAGATACTTCCTTGTGCAGCCATCACTGCTTCGGAGACAAAGTTTTCAGAGGCAATCAGCTCCAAATTATGTTCTTGTCTTTCTTCTTCTTTGGCGATCGCAGCCCAAAGAACAGGATCAAACGTTTTGTAATCTACCACAAACAACAGCTCCTTTTTATTTTCCTACAATTTTATTTTTCCCATCAAAAACAAATTGCCAAATATTCGTATCTCTTCTATTACGATTAGTTACGCTTAGTTTTTCGTTCACTGATAGAAGATTTACTTGATAGCATTGTATCATACTAAAAGAATGCGACAATAACCAATTGATCATTTTTCAAAATAATTTTGTCCTGCTGCTTTTTTCAAGCGATTCATATAAGCATTCCCCAATCCAGTTTCTGGATATACTTGTACAAAAATCAAATCTAATCCAAGTGTTGGTTCATCTAATCCTCTTAGACCTGCAAACAATCCTTTAGCCGCCGCTTCTACTGAGTTGTCGTTATACATATAAACAGCTGCAGTATCTGTCCGCACTTGATCCGCAAATTCGGGGCTTGCTATGACACCTGCACGGATCTTCTTATTTTTTGCCCATTGAACTGCAGTTGACCAATCGCCATCTCTGACCATCAGAACACGTGTATCGGGTGAGTAGTGTTTGTATTTCATCCCAGGCGCTTTTGGTGTTTCATTTTCTTTTACAAGATGCTGATCAATAGCAACAGGAGATTCGATGACTGCTTCGATTTGTTCTTTCGTTACTGCACCTGGTCGTAAAATCATAGGCATGGCTGTTGGATCACTTAAATCAAGAACAGTGGATTCTACACCAATTCGCGTAGCTCCATCATCAATAATCCCGGTAATTTTTCCTTGTAGATCATGATATACATGATCTGCAGTCGTTGGACTTGGTTTTCCCGACGTATTTGCACTTGGACCGACAAGCGGAACACCGGAAAGTTCGATTACTTCTAGTGTTTTTTTGTTATCCGGCATACGAAATGCAGCTGTGGATAATCCTCCCGTCACAACTGAGGGCAAAGTGTCTTTTTTGATCTTAAATATCAAAGTTAGTGGTCCAGGCCAGAAGTTCTTCACAATCTTCTCTGCTGCCGGATGAAAGTTGTCCACATACTCTTTTACTTGTTCAAAAGAGGCGACATGGACGATTAATGGATTATCTTGCGGTCTCCCTTTTACAGAAAACACTTTCTTGACAGCGTTTGGTAAAAGAGCGTTGGCGCCCAATCCGTATACTGTTTCGGTAGGAAAAGCAACAAGTTCTCCTTCTTTCAGTGCTTCGGCTGCCTCTTGCAATTCTGTTTCATCATATCGTTTCGTTTCCACAGTTTATCCACAACCCCTTTTTCATACATTCTTATTTTGTCTGAGTTTATCCTCAAGTTTTCCACTGTTTGTGGATAATCTATTTGTCAATAGTGGATAAACTTGTTGATAAACCAAAAAGTCGTTTACATCCTTGTCAAATAAGTGTTTTTTTATAATAAAAAAACAAATAAAAAATTTTTCATCCACAACTTCAACCATAAACTTGGATCATTCGTTCATTGCCAAAAAGATCCTTTTTTATCGCCACTTTTTTATCTGGAAATGCTTGCTGAAATATTTTTTTTACTGCTTCACCTTGGCGAAATCCGATTTCTAAAAAAATCTTTCCATTTGATTTTAGTACGCTTGGTGCTTCAACTGCTATTTTTTCATAAATAGCTAATCCATCGTTCTCAGCAAAAAGGGCTATTTTAGGTTCGAATGACCGGGCACTTTCATCCATCAGTTCCCATTCATTCCGACTGATGTACGGCGGATTAGAAATAATCACATCAAATTGCTGATCCATTACTGGTCCTAATGTATCTCCATGATAAAAACTGATTTTCGTTCCTTCTTTCTGAGCATTTTCTTTCGCTACTTCTAATGCTTCTTCTGAAAGATCCACAGCAGATACATGCCAATTTCTTCTTGCTGCTTTCAAACTAATAGCAATTGCTCCAGTCCCTGTCCCAATATCTATCACTTCTAACGGTACATCAGGCGTCTCGTCTAAACACCATTCGACTAACTCCTCTGTTTCTGGTCGAGGGATCAGTGTTGCTTCAGTTACCTTTAACCGATGATCATAAAAATCTGCATATCCTAGCAAATACTGAGGTGGATGATCTGCAAGCAGAAGTCGCAGATCGGTTTCGATCAACCGCTGTTCTTCTTCTGAAATCTCTTCGTTCATATGAAGGAGCCAATCAAGTTTTTTCCATTGTTTTCGTTCCAAAAATAAAAATTGGATACTATATGCTTCTTTCCCATGATCCTCTAAAAAAGAAGAAGCCCGTGACAGGACTTCTCGATAGGTCATTTTACCCATTTTGCATAGCTTCCAGTTTTGATGTTTGATCATACATGATCAATGCATCAACGATCTCATCTAATTTCCCTGCTAAAATCTGATCTAATTTTTGGATAGTTAATCCGATACGATGATCAGTCACACGATTTTGCGGGAAATTATACGTCCGGATCCGTTCTGAACGATCCCCAGTTCCGACTGCTGATTTTCGATTGGCATCATACTCGCTTTGTGCTTCTTGCTGGATCTTATCGTACACACGAGCACGCAAGATTTTCATTGCTTTTTCACGGTTCTTGATTTGAGAACGTTCATCTTGCATAGCAACAACGATCCCTGTTGGTAAGTGAGTCAAACGTACAGCAGATGCTGTTTTATTGACGTGCTGTCCGCCAGCACCTGAAGCATGATAGATATCTGTACGGATATCTTTGTCTTCAATATCGATCTCTACTTCTTCAGCTTCTGGCATCACGACAACTGTTGCGGTGGAAGTATGGATACGCCCTTGCGATTCAGTTGAAGGAACACGCTGGACGCGGTGCGCACCACTTTCATATTTTAATTTCGAATATACGTTGTCTCCGGTGATCATCATGATCACTTCTTTATATCCACCGATTCCGGTAACGTTAGCTTCCATCACTTCTGTTTTCCAGCCTTGTGCTTCAGCATACTTTTGGTACATATTGAAAAGATCGCCAGCGAATAATGCTGCTTCGTCTCCGCCTGCTGCTCCACGGATTTCCATGATGATATTTTTATCGTCATTTGGATCTTTTGGTAAAAGCAAGATCTTGATTTTTTCTTCTAAGACTTCTTTTTCTTTTTTTAATTCAGATAATTCTTCTTTTGCTAGTTCAGCCATTTCATCATCCAGTTTTTCACCAAGCAGTTCTTCTGTATCGGTGATTCCTTGTACTACTTCTTTATAACGACGATAAACTTCGACTGTTTCGCGCGTGTTTGCTTCTTCTTTTGAAAGCTGCATAAAACGCTTTGTATCAGAAATCACTTCTGGGTCACTTAAAAGTTCTCCAAGCTCTTCATAACGGTCTTCAATTGCTTGTAATTGATCGTACATGCTTATTCTCCTTCTGTAATCATTGATGGGTGAAAGTAATGTTTTCGACAAACGGGGTAATAAGCTTCATTTCCGCCAATTTGCACTTGATCGCCTTCATAAACAGGGTTTCCATCAATATAATGTAAATTCATGATTGCTTTTTTGTGGCAGAACCAACAGATTGTTTTCATTTCTTCGATTTTGTCTGCATAAAGCAATAAATATTTTGATCCTTCAAATAACTCGTTTCGAAAATCATTTTTCAAACCAAATGCCATAACCGGAATATCCAATTCGTCCACAATTCTCGTAAAAGCAATGACATGTTTCTTTTTTAAGAATTGCGCTTCATCGATCAGCACACAATAGGGTTTGCTTTCCATTTTCTGAATTACGTCAAATACGTCTGTTTCTTCAAATATCGGCATCGCATTACGTTTCAGTCCGATTCGGCTTGAAACAACGCCTAAACCATCTCTTGTATCAATACCGCTTGTCATTAAGACAACTGGCTTATTTTGTTCTTCATAATTATGTGCGACTTTTAGGATCTCGATCGTCTTGCCGCTATTCATTGCGCCATACTTAAAAAATAGTTGTGCCATGCTCTTTTTCACCTTCCAGTTTGTTCCTATGGTATTATACTTGATTTTCAGCATTTTTTACAGTGAGAATTTTCATCAAGCACAGATTAGTATTAAATCTATTGCTCACTTTTGTTCCAATTTTTTGACAAGAACTAAACATGGGTTCTATTCATCCCATAAATTTGGAAAAACTTCCAACCTTGAAAATCCTAATGATTCGTAGAAACAAATAGTTTGATCATATATAGAGTAGTGCCCCTCGTCTACAGTCTTCACTTGCAAATATTTGTAATGTTTTGCTGCGTAACCTTCTGCTTCTTTAAAAGGTTTTGTTCCTAATCCTTGGTGATGATAGTCTTTTTTTATTCCCATACAATAGATTTCGGCAGTATCTTCACTTGTCTGTGAAAGAGTGATAAAGCCTAAATATTCTTCTTTTCTTTTTTCACACCATAAAGGTAGTTTACTTGATTCCTCGATATATTTTTCCGTTGATTCAGGAAGCCCAAACCACTCAGGCAAGTCTAGTAATATTTCTCGGACACACTTTCCTTTTTCCTCTCTATCTTTTACAAACGATATCGGCATATTCTTTCTAGATTCTCCCTTTTTGAATTGAGTATAGCATGCTTTCTTTCTTTTCACGTGCTATAATAAGTTAAAATTTCAAAGTTTTACGTAAGGAGCTATTTGATGACAAAAAATATTTTTGATTCCATCGCTAACAATTATGATTCCCCTGACCGTCAAGCATTAGCCAAGATTATTCGCGAAGAACTAACTACCTATCTACCGCGCGACAGCCACCAAAAAGTCCTGCTGGATTACGGAGGCGGAACTGGGCTTGTTAGTTTACCGCTTGCGGAAAGATTCGAAGAACTGATCATTGCCGATGCTTCGGAAACTATGCTGAAAATGGCAGAAGAAAAGATCCAAGCAGCAGATCTGAAAAATGTCCGAACGATCCACGCTGATGCTTCTGTCGAATTTCCTGCTGTCCAAGCTAATCTCATCCTTCTATCACTTGTACTTTTACACATTCCTGATACGGAGAATATTCTTACAAAACTTTATGAAATTTTAGCTCCTGGCGGTCAATTGATCATCGTAGACTTTGACAAGAATGAACAAATTAGTCATCCGAAAGTCCATAATGGCTTTAGCCAAGAAGAATTGAATAATCGATTGGAAAAAACGGGCTTTGTCTCTGCTACTAGTCATACCTTCCATCGTGGGGAAAAGCTATTTATGAACAAAAACGCTTCGCTTTTCTTATCCATCAGCCAAAAAGCTTAAAATGAGATTGCAAAAAAAGTGAGCAACTCCAAGAAATAAGAAGGAATTTTCGGAAAAAGAAGCTGTGACAAAAAACATGTCACAGCTTCTTTTTATTTTTTTATCACATGATTTTGATTTCTGAAAGAGGCCAATAACGGAAAACAACTTTTCCTTGGATCATATCTTTGTCGACTAACCCAAACATTCGGCTGTCTTTTGAAATCAAGCGGTTATCGCCTAGAACAAGATACTTTCCTTTTGGCACAGTATATTCAAAGTCACTCGTAAAGGTGGATGAACTTTCTGCTTGTGCTTGGAATCCTGAGCTATAAGCATATTCTCCTTGTAACTTATCTTCTGAAAATTCTTTTTTGAACTCATCCAGATAAGGTTCATCATACTTTTTGCCATTAATGGTCAACTGGTCATTTTCCATCTTGACTGTATCTCCAGGCATACCGATGATCCGTTTAACAATCATCCGTTCTTCATCCCCCGGTTCCTTTGTAGTAATAATATCCATTCGTTCATAGTTTGAGATCTTAGATGAAATCAATCGTTGTCCATCACTTAATGTAGGGTCCATCGAATGCCCGTTTACAGTAACTGGTGTAAACACGTACACTCTAGCTAATAAAATAGCCGCTAATACAAGGATCAAAATCCCCCAATTTTTCAAAAATTCTTTCACAGCTTACCTCCTACTTGTATTTTCCTCGTTATTTATTACGTTTTTTCACAATACTTCGTTGTACTTTCTTTATTCTACAATGTTTATAAATGAAAGGAAAGAATAAGTGATGTGTTCGTCTTATCTTTCTCGTTATATAAAAAAGGAACGTGACAAAAGACGTGTCACATCCCCCTTATTCCGAATAAACGTTTTTATCGCAACCACTGATACACGGCGTTTCATCACATTATGAATGTCTTCTTCTTTGGCTACGACTATAAACCACTGGTTCTTCCTGCGACTGTGCCTTTTTTGCAATCAATTTCAGACGATAAGGCTCATGATAGCGTAACCCGTCTTTGACAAAATCACCGCCGACGATGAACAATCCTACAGGTTCCAATGTGTCTTCTGTTGAGTCAAGTCGAATGGTCCCTACTTTTTCCATGTCCGAGTAGCTTCGTCCAATATTTAGAACATACTCTTTCTCTCCTGTTTTCTTGACATAGTAATAAGGATACAATGTATTTCTGTCGACCAGAAATCCATCCATGCGACCGAGTTCATTTGTTTTGATCTCACCATTTCCAATCAAATACCGCATATTCTCGGCTAATTTCAATTGATAATCTTCGTCATAAGAAACCATGACCTCTTGTGTATTCACTTTATCGATCGAATTTCCATTATCTATCGATTCTTCTGTCTGGATGTTGAACGCTTCATCAGGTAAATACTTCACAAAAAGCTGAGTGACATCGGCTTTCGTGTTTTTATCTAAAAAGTAATAAAATACATTTAAAACAGTAAAATAAACAAGCACTAGAAATGCAAGTCCATATAAGAAAAATTGAAGATAGTTTTGGTTTTGCCAAAGTCCATAAACAATTCTCAATAAATAAAGCGTGGGAATCACACTTAAAATCGTATATCCACGGTTAAGATATTTAGGACTGATGTCTAAATAGCCAAGGAATTTATGCACCCCGTTGATAAGGTCTAGTAAAAATGTCATTGAGAATCACCTGCTTGCTGGTTATACGTTTGTGTATTTCCTGAATCTTGGTTTTGCTGTGCTGTACGTGCTGCATCATCATTTTGCGTGTTATCATCTACAGTCGTACTGCTTGGTATCGTTTCGGAGCTAGCACTTGTATCCGGACTTGTACTTGGATTGGTTGAATCCGATGGAGTGCCATCTGGTACCGTATTACTTGTTTCGCTTGAGCTGTCAGTTGTATATGTCTCATCATACGACGAACTAGTTGTTGTATCGTCCCATGTACTTGTCGTAGTGGTTTCATTCAAACTTTCCGTTGTTGTTGGTTCAGATGTCGAGACTGAAGTAGTTGGTGTTGTTTCTTCTACAGTACTAGAACTTGAACTTGGTGCACGGTAGCTGGAACTATTCACAATACCTGTAGTAGTCGCGACAATCGTCGAGATTGTTAATACAGCGATTGGCTTCAAAATAGGTGCTACTTTTCGCATCTTATCTCTTCCTTCATTGAAATTTATTCTTGTTTCCTTACTTTACTACGGACAAATTATACAGTCTACCTTATTTCTACCATAAATTCTTTATTTTTTTCTTACGTTTTTCCGAAAGATTTCTTTAATTTTCCTCAAAAACTACGGTTGATGTTTTTAAGTAAGCTTTTGCTTCCCGATTGATTTCTTTCAGATCGCATCCTTGCTGCTTGGCAGCGAACACGCAACCACAATAACATTGGCGATAAATATCATACTCTTTGCACATTTGCAAAGAGCGTTCATAGCCTTTGTTTTTCTTGAAATCACTTGGCAAGTATTGTGTCCCGTAAATCTTTTGGATATCCATTCCGATCTGATTGATCAAAGCTGCATTTTTCTTTGGCGAGATGGTCAGGGCACTTCCAAAGTAATCGTATCCTAGTTCTTGCGCTTTTTGCGCAACAAGATCTAATCGCATATTGAAGCATGCACTGCAGCGAGCACCACCTTCTTTTTCGTTTTCAAGATGGTTTGTTAAAACCATTTTGGTGAATTCATTTGGACGGTATTCATCAACGATTAGCGCAACATGATGGTCAGTTTTCTCATTAAATTGGTCTACAAATCGTTTTTGTTCATGTAATCTTCGCAAATACTCACTTTTAGGATGAATATTCGAATTTGAAAAAAATAACGTAATCTCTGCATATTGAGACATGAATTCCAATGTGTGCGTACTGCAAGGAGCACAGCATGTATGTATTAATATCTTAGGCTTTACTTCTTCTTTCTCCCATTGCATGATCATTTTTTTCAGAACTGTATCATAATTTATTTTTTGATTTTTCATTTTCTCTACGATTTGTTGAGCATTAATCAATTTGTTATTCCTCCTCCTTCTTTTTTCTAGGATTTGCCTTATTATAAGCCATTTCTATTTTAATCGAAAGCTGTATTGTTATCTGTTTAATAATTTCTTTGAGTATTCCTAATTCCCCTTGTATACTGGTAGAAACGACTATTGTCAGGAGGATAGTACTGTGCATGTTGATTTATTCTTTCGAAGGCTGCAGCGGCGAGGACAGAAGTTTGCTGCCAATCATTTCTCATCGATCCAAATCATCGTTTTTTATTATATATTGATGACGGTCTTATCACTCGTTCTATTTTATATGCCGATTTTTCGCGAACCAGATAGCCATGTTTCTTTTGTGGACATGCTGTTCATGGCAATCAGTACAGTGAGTGTGACTGGACTATCGACTTTTGATATCAATTCTGTGTTCAATGATAACGGTATTATACTGCTGGAAATATTATTTCAAGTTGGTGGTTTGGGGATCATGATGATTTCTACTGCTTTTGTCATTTTTTCTAAACGACGAATCACACTGAAACAGCGACAGCTGATCATGACGGATATGAATCAACCGCGTTTGTCTGGTATCGTCCGACTGATTCGGATCACTTTTGCTATTTTAATCTGGTTTCAATTACTTTTTGGGACATTCTTTTCTATTTATTTTTATTACAGAGGCTATTTTGATCGTTGGCGTGATGCCGTTTTTTACGGTTTTTATCAGGCGATATCGGCTGTCACGAACTCTGGGTTTGACGTCACTGGGGATTCCATCAAGCCCTTTGCACATGACTATTTTTTCTTGATCCTGATCATGTTTTTGATTTTTGTCGGAGGAATTGGTTTTCCTGTATTGATGGAGTGCCGGGAATGGCTATTATACAAACGTTCCAATGCGAAGCTTCCGTTTCGTTTTTCCTTGTTTACCAAATTAGCTGTGTTAGCTTTTGTTATCTTGTTTGTTTGGGGAACTGTCTTGATTTATCTATTGGAAAAGGACCATTTATTCCAAGATTCCAATATGAGTGTCAAATGGATCAATTCGATGTTTTATTCGATTACGACTCGTAATGCTGGTCTGCAGATTCACGATTTGGGTGATTTTCAAATCACAACACTGATCATTTTTTCTTTACTGATGTTTATCGGATGCAGTCCTAGTTCTGTAGGTGGCGGGATTCGAACAACTACTGTAGCAATCATCGGTTTGTATCTATATTCCTTCCTCAAAAGTGAAGATAACATCAATATTTTTGGACGGAGAATCGATCAAGATGATGTGCGAAAATCAGTCGTTGTCTTTATGCTTTCTCTTGGTATGTGTTTCTTTTGTATCGTTTTTTTATCTGCTACAGAGGAACAAACGCTAATCTCGATCATCATCGAAGTAACTTCTGCTTTTGGAACAACTGGTTTATCTTTAGGGATTACCGGAGACTTGTCTGTTGTGGGCAAAATCACGATTGCTGCACTGATGTTTATTGGGCGGATCGGAATGCTATATACATTGATGTTATTCGTACCAAAAGAAACACGAGATCTAGGCTATGAATATCCAAGCGAGAAAATTATTATCGGTTAAAATGGGAATATAGGTAAGAGGGAATAATAAAATCACAGCAGCTTGAAACAATCATTTTGTTTCAAGCTGCTTTTTTGTTAAATCATGCGATTTTGTCCGATTTCATGCACTTTCAGCCGTAACCTTTTCTTAAGAATAAGAAAAGCAATTTAACCTTTTTTTCAACATATGGTATGATTAGTTGAATTTATTCGTCAGCAAATCGTTTTTGGAGGTTACATAATGGGAATACGCAGTCATTTTGCGATTGCAGTTGGAAAAACGTCGCAATGGGCATTAAAAACTTTTTTTAAAGGCGGATCAAGTTTACCAGGTAAACTAGCGCTGAAAGTCGATCCACATATACTAGATAGTTTGGCAAAAGACTACCAAGTCGTCGTTGTCACCGGAACAAATGGTAAAACATTGACTACCGCTTTAACAGTCAATATTTTGCGCCAGCAATTCGATGAAGTTCTAACCAACCCTACTGGTGCGAATATGGTACAGGGAATTGTATCGACTTTCTTGCAGGCAAAACCAAAAAAAGGACAGAAAAAGTTTGCTGTCCTAGAAATAGATGAAGCAAGTTTGAGCAAAGTCACAGAATATATGAAACCAAAACTGTTCTTATTTACAAATATTTTCCGTGATCAAATGGATCGGTATGGAGAAATCTATACGACCTATAAAATGATTGTAGACGGTGCCGCAAAGTCACCAAATGCAACGATTATCAGTAACGGTGATTCACCAATCTTCAATTCTATCGAAACAGTCAATCCTAGAAAATATTATGGCTTTGACCATGAAGAAGATCGTGAACAAATGGCTCATTACAATACAGACGGTGTCTTATGTCCAAATTGTCATCACATCTTGCATTATAAAATGATCACTTATGCAAACTTAGGGAAATATTACTGTCCAAATTGTGACTTCAAACGTCCTGAATTGGATTATCGATTAACTGATATGGTACGGATGGACAATGTGTCAGCAGATTTCGTGATCGATGGTCATGAATACGGAATCGAAGTTGGCGGTATGTATAATGTCTACAATGCTTTAGCAGCTACTGCAGTGGCAGAGTACTTCAATGTCGATCCTGATAAAATCAAACAAGGTTTAGGATATGACGAGAAAGTGTTCGGCCGACAAGAAGTCATCAATATCAATGGGAAAAAATGTACATTAGTACTTGTCAAAAATCCTGTAGGTATCAATCAAGTAATCGATATGATTGGTCTAGCTCCTTATCCATTTTCTTTAGTGGCTTTATTAAATGCCAATTACGCAGACGGAATCGATGTCAGCTGGATTTGGGATGGTAATTTTGAAAACTTTGCTGATATGGATATCCCAGCTGTTATTTCTGGAGGAGACCGTCATACAGATATGACTTTACGTCTAAAAGTTGCCGGGATTCCAGAAAATAAATTGACAGAAACAAAAGAATTACCAGAAGTAATCGAAAAAATCAAAGAATTGCCAACTGAGCATGTCTATATTTTAGCTACTTACACTGCTGTATTGCAGCTTCGTAAAGAACTAGCTGCTCAAGGATTTATCAAAGGAGGAATGAACCGTGGCTAATTATGAACTCAATATCGCCCACCTTTATGGAAATTTGATGAACACATATGGTGATAACGGAAACCTTTTGATGTTGAAATATATAGCAGAAAAAATGGGGGTTTCTTGCCATACGGAGATCGTTAGTATACATGAACCTTTTGATGCTGATAAATATGACTTGGTTTTCTTTGGCGGTGGTCAAGACTTTGAGCAATTAATCATTTCAAAAGACATCCAGAAAAAGAAAGATTCTTTGATCAACTATATCGAAAATGATGGCGTCATGTTAGCCATTTGTGGTGGCTACCAATTGCTAGGTCACTACTACATGGGAGCTAATGGAGAAAAGATCCAAGGAATCAGTGCACTGGATCACTACACGTTAAGTCAGGAAAATAACCGGTTTATCGGTGATATCGTTATCCATAACGAAGAATTCAATGAAACTTATTATGGATTTGAAAACCACAATGGTCGGACTTTCTTAGGTGAAGGTGAACGACCTTTGGGGAAAGTGGTACAAGGTCAAGGAAATAATGGTGAAGACCAATCTGAAGGTGTCATTTACCGAAATGTCTTCGGTTCTTATTTCCATGGACCTATCCTTGCAAGAAATGAGAACCTGGCAGCTCGCTTGATCCGCCTAGCTTTAGAACAACGTTACGGTAAAGAGTTGGACCTGCCCTATCTTGAAGGACAAACAGCCTAGTTATTCGAAAAAGGGGAATGTGACAAAATTTGCGTCACATTCCCCTTTTTCGTATCCTATTTTAAGCGACTTGCTTGGCATAACGGTTCACGTTTTGCTTGATATTCCCGATTGTTTTCGGATCATTGATTCCTGTGACTTCTTGGATCAATTGTTCTAAGTTTTCATGGATTTTCATTTCATGCAGTTGACGGCTTTGTTCATCTTCAGGATCATAGTAATTAAAAATAATACCCATTGTTGCCGTTAAATGTGGACAAGTCAAGTTATGTTCTTGTAGTTCTCTCACTGGCCGTGTAAACCGTTCTTGATAACCTAACTTACGTAATGGTGTCCGAGCGACACGTGTGATCGCATCAGAGATATTTTTGTTTTGGAAGCGATGAATGATTTTTTCAATATACGCATGATGCTGCTCTGCATCAAACCCCCATTTGGCAATCAGCAAACTTCCTGTTTCCTGCAGAACTGATTTTAATTGTGCCACAACTAACGCATCTTGCATTGCTTCATCAATGGTCTGATAACCTAATAAGGCACCTGTATAAGCGACAGTCGCATGACCAGTATTGACACTAAATAGTTTGCGTTCGATATATGGTTCTAGATCATCTACATATAAAACCCCTTTTAATTGGATTTCTTTATTTTTTCTTTGGCTATCGTCAATGACCCATTCCTTGAAAGGTTCTACTTGGACGAATAAAGGATCTTCATGGTGTTGTAATGGGACGATTCGATCGACTGCTGCATTTGGAAAGCCGATATATTTGTCAGTAAATGATGTTTCTGGAAGATATTTATACACTTCTTTTTCTAGAAATGCTGAACCGCCAATCATGTTTTCACAGGCAATGACATCTAAAGGTGTTGTGTTTCCTTCCATTTCTCTTTCTTGGATACCTTTTGCAATCAACTCGGCAATAAAAGGTAAGATATTCGGGCCAATGGCGGTAGTGACTAAATCTGCTTCAGCGATTTCTTGGATTACTTTTTCTGGATTTGTTTGATTGTTGATTCCTTTGACATTTTTTACAGTGATTCTTTCTTTTGATTCATCTGCTAATTCGATTTCGTATTCTTTTCTTTCATTTAAAGCATCAATGATCGTGTGATTCACATCTACGAAAGTAATCTCAAATCCATTAGCTGCCAAAATTTCTCCAATAAATCCTCGACCGATATTTCCTGCACCAAAATGTACTGCTCTCATTTTTCTCTCTCCTTAAGCAATTGCTAGATTTTCCGTTACTTCTTCTTTGCTGAGCGCGTCTGCTAGTTGGACAACATTGTCCATATCACTGCAATAAAGTGCGATTTGCTGTACAAGTTGCAGATGCTCATCGCCGACTCCTGCTATACCGAACAAAACAGTCGCAATCTTTTCTTCTTCTTCCGTACCAAAATTGACACCGTCTGGCACCTGTACGACACAAATGCCGGATTTTTTCACATATTTTTTTGCTTCATCTGTTCCATGAGGAATCGCGATAAAATTCCCCATGTAAACAGATAACATGTTGTCTCTTTCTACCATGGCATCGATATATTCCTCATCAACGCATCCTGCTTCTACAAGCTTTTGACCGCAATAGCGGATCGCTTCTTCTTTGGTTTTAAATGATCGATTGAGCTCGATCATGTCGAATGGCAAACTTTGCATGCTGTTTTCCTCCCTTAAGCTGTCTGTTTCAAATATTGTGCAATCGATTCGTATTTTTGCGGATTGACCATGCTGTTGACTGATAAATGAATGGATTGAGGCGCAGCCATCTGTACTTTTTCCGCTAAACTTTCTTTGGCTACGATCAGTGAATCAGGCTCCCCTTTTAACTCCTGGATGTTGACTTTTCGTAACGGGATAGTTAAATGGTTCTTGTCTAATATATCTTTGAGCACGGTCATCCCCATTGTTGCTGATCCCGAACGATCATCGTGGACAAGTAGAATCTCTTTAATTTGTTTGATGTTTGCTGAAAGAAACTCTTCTGTTGGCTCGTTCTTGATTTCAGAAACTGATGGTTCCTGTTTGCTGCTCAATTCTTGAATGATTTCATCATATCGAGGTGAATTCAAAAAGTTTTCTACTGAGACAAAACGCGCGTTCGGTGCTTTTTGTTTTGCTCTTTCTTGTAGTTCGACTTGAGTAACGATCAATGTATTCGAGTCATCTGTCAGTTGGCTGATTGCTTGGTTAGTCACCGTTTGAGGCAAGTCTGCTTCCTGTACTTTTTTTCTCAAGATCGAAGCGCCCATCGCACTTGATCCCATCCCTGCATCACAAGCAAAAATGATTTTTTGTACGCCAGATAGCGCAGTTCCTTGAGGAATACCTTGGGCACCTTTAGATGCTTGTTTAGCTGCTTTTGTCTCTTGCACAGACTTTTCAAAGTCTTCATTTGTATCTTTCGCATCCGCTTTCAAAATTACTGCAGAAATACCAAACGAAACAGCTGCGGCAACAATCACGCCCAAAATAACAGGAAGGTAAGAATTGAACGGTGTCATCGCTAGAATCGCAATGATCGACCCTGGAGAAGCTGGCGCTCTTAGTCCAGCATCCATCAATTGGAAAATGAAACTTCCTGACATTCCTCCGCCTATAACTGATAAGAATAATAACGGTTTCATCATAACGTAAGGAAAATAGATTTCATGGATCCCGCCTAAAAAGTGAATGATCATGGCTCCTGGTGCTGAAGATTTTGCTGCTCCTTTGCCAAACAAAGTAAAAGCAAGTAATACGCCAAGTCCTGGACCAGGATTTGCTTCAAGCAAGAATAGAATAGATTTTCCAGCCTCTGCTACTTGTTCAGTTCCCAATGGTGTTAAAATCCCATGGTTGATTGCATTATTCAAAAATAAGATTTTTGCTGGTTCAATAAAAATACTTGTCAATGGAATCAAATGGGCAGATAAAATGATCTCTACACCTTTTGCCATTGCTTGAGTCAATGCATCGACAACTGGACCAATCGCAGAAAAACCTAATAACGCTAATCCAAAACCGATAAGACCAGCTGAAAAATTATTGACCAACATTTCAAAACCGGATTTGATCCGTTTTTGGAACAGCTGATCAAACTTCTTGATGGCATATCCACCAAGAGGTCCCATGATCATTGCGCCTAGCATCATTGGAATATCTGTTCCGACAATCACACCCATCGTTGCAATTGCCCCAACAACTGATCCGCGGTCACCAGCAATTACTTTTCCGCCAGTATAACCGATCAATAAAGGAATCAGATAAGTTAGCATTGGGCTTACCATGGTAGCGAAAGCCTCATTTGGTAAATAACCATCTGGGATAAATAGAGCCGTTAATACACCCCAGGCAATCAGTGCTCCAATATTTGGCATGACCATGCTTGATAAAGTACTGCCTAATTTTTGTACCCTCGCTTTTAGCGAAATGTTGTTTTTGGGAATCGTCCGTTCCATTTTGTCTCTCCCTCTCTCCTTTTGATACTCTAATTGTATCCGCTTACTAAAAAGAGAAATAGTCGTACTTTGGCACGAAACTTTGTGCCAAAGGTTTGAGTATGTCAGCAAAATAAAAAGATTTCGGTATCAGAAAACTTCAATTTTAAATAAAACTGTTATTTTAATTTTTTTATAATATGTAAACAATAACTTTTGTTAGCATTTCATTTAGATGTTTTTCATTCTATTATGTTATTAAATTTTATATTGGAGGCCTATCTATGACATTACTGATCAAAAACATGAACATGAAACGTGGTAAAAAACGTGTGATTCGACAATTGAATCTTTTAGTAGAATCAGGAGAAGTAGCTGCTTTGATTGCCCCGAACGGATTTGGCAAAACAACTTTGCTGAATGGCATTGCCCAACTGCTACCAACAACTTATGATCAATTGTCCCTTCACAACATCTCTCCTACTGCTTATACAGATTATCGCCGGTCTTTCTTTTTTCTAGAATCAACGAATCAGTTATCCGACTATCTATCGGCTGTTGATTATTTGACTTTGATCAAATACTATTGGCAGAGCAAAGTAGAATGCCAAACTGTTTTCCAACGATTGAAGATGACTGAGTACCTTACTTTGCCGATTGGAAAAATGTCTCTAGGAATGAAACAACATGTCTTGCTTGCTGCTTACTTGATCAGTGATTCATCTGTCATGTTATTCGATGAACCGTTGAACGGATTAGACCCAGGAAGTATTGATATCTTGAATAGCCTCATCAGACAATGGCAGAAAGAGGGGAAGACGATTCTTCTTTCTTCCCACGCTATCGCGAATATCCAATCGATTTGTTCTAAAGCATGTTTTCTAAAAAATGGAGAAATCGTCACAGAATCCTCAAATATGGAAGAGATTTTAGCTATTTATCGTAAATTATATGAGGTGTAACTATGTCTTTACTTACATTTGAACGCAATCTCTTACTAAAAAACAAAGTAAACTTTTTATTTCCTCTATTGTTGGTCGTGCTCTTTGCATTCCCACTTTTTTTTGATCATAAACTTGCTTATACAGAATTCGATGAACTGAATCATAACTATGAAGAGATGCAACGTTTGATTGAAACGTTGAAAGAAGATGAGAATGAGAAAGAATTTGTGGAAAGTTTAGAGAAAAGCAACAAACTGATCGAAGCAATCTTACATGCAAAAAACACAGGGAATGTCCAGCAAATGGTCGAAGCAACTTATCATTATGAAAAAGATATATTGGATCGACTGATTTCTGGTCAAAGACAAGGAATTCCAATCATTGAACAACAAAAACGTGTCGAGTTGCTCCGTTATATGAAAGAACATCAGATCCAAAGATATTCTATTTTTGACTTGCCAGCGCATCTCCCTTTAGCGAATTACTATGAAAATATTTTTTCAGGAATGATTTCTAGTTTTTTGATTTTATGTATAACCCCCTTATTTCTTTCTTCCATCATCTCTTATGAAAAAAGAAAGCAGGTAATCTCTCTAGTCAATCTATTATCGGATAGTATGGTAAAGAAACATAGCATCCGTTTTACCGTTTATTATGGTGCAGCTATGCTAAGTCTCGTGATGCCATTTTTGATCGTCTCTATACTAGTAATAATCAAAAATGGTTTGGGAGACTTCCGTTATCCTGTAGGAACGATCATTGGTCAGGAGATACGAATCCTTCCGATGTATGCGTATCTTTTCCAGAGCTTTCTGTTCCTGTTGTTGTGGGTGCTCTTTTTAAGTACAATCAGTTTTCTTCTATCTGCTTTATTTGAACATTCTCTAGTCAATCTTTTAGGTACACTTCTTTGTCTTTTCTTAGCAGAGTATCGCTTGTTTTCTTCGATTGGATGGATAGAATCAATCAGTCATTACTTGCCAACTTCTTATGTTGATTTTCAAAATGTGATCATAGGAGGAGATATTTTCTCGCCACTAGCTTCAGAACAGGTTACTTTCATGAATGGTATCTTGACACTTGGTATATGGAGTATCGTTTTATTATTCATAGGTATGGGCACTATCTATATAAAAAAGAGCTATTAAAACACAAAAATAATAGGGGCGGTGACAAAAACCTTGTCACCGTCCCCTATTTCAAATAAACGGTTTTCTAGAATAAATAGTTTTCAAAAGCTTGCATCCGCAGTAATAAGAACCTCCCAACAAAAATAGCTCCTCTTATTTTTATCTTGGTTGAAGTTATTACTTGATGCAAGGCAGCTTTTTTTACTGTGAACATTGGTTATATATGTCCATGTTCAAAAATCATTTGGACTTCTTCAATGGTTTCCGCATCACTGAGCGCCATTACTTGGTCGATGTCTGAACAGAAAAAGGCTAAATCTTGGAGCACCGCTAACTGATGTTCTTTTTTTAAAGCCACTACAAATAAGAGTGTCGCGATTTTTGGTTCCTCTTTTGTTCCAAAGTCCACACCATCAGGCACTTGGACTAAATAGATTCCTTCTTCTACTACTTCTTCATCTTTGTCAGTCCCATGTGGCAAGGCTACGAAATTCCCGATATAGACACTCGCTTTTTCTTGTCTTTCGATCATTGATTGGATATATGCCGGTTTGATTCCCCCTTGTTGGGTCATCCACTGGCCGATCTCGGTCAACGCTTCTTTCCAATTTTGATAGGATTGATCGAGCAATATTTTTTCTGCTGGTAGCTGGATCATCTTTTCACCTTCATTTCTTTATTTCTTCAATCAGGATTTTCGCTAGCAACTGATAAACGATTTCTTTATTTCCTGAGCGGAAGATCTCGGTGTTCAAGTCATTCATGATGATTGCTCCACTGATCTTTCCTAAAAGAATCCCGTCTTTTTCTTGGATTGGCGAAGGCGCCAGCATAACTAACATACGGGACAAATCGACTGGCTGTCTATCCATCCCTTCAATGGTCAACGGATGTTTCAAATTGAAAATACAAAAGATCGGTTTAGAAATCAATGAGCTGGATGTATGGAATAACCCCATATCTGTATGAGGAATACCGATAGGTGCTTGTTCATATCGCTTAAGCAATCGGCGATGAACCACCTCTTCATCCGTTACTAGTCCTTCAGGAAAATAAGGAAATAAGCTGCGAATCGTTTCGGAAATCGTCTCAGGATTATCCAGTTCTTGGATAAAAAAACGACCGAGTAATTGATTGATTTGATCCATGAAATGCATTGTTTCCTCATAAGTATCTTCTATCATCCACTCGTTATTGCTGTTATACGTAATTTTTTGCCTTTTTTTCTTCTCAATATGCGAAAAAGCTTCTTTTAGCTGCTTGACTTCATCTTCTAGCAGTAGCGGGGAGACTAAAATATATTTTCCACCGTATCCTGGTAAAATAGATGTAGAAATAACAACATCATATTCTTCTTGTAAATCGATTTTTTTTAAATCAGCAATCCGATAGAAATGAATTTGTTGGATGAAGGGAAAATACCTTTTCAATCGTAGTTCCAACATGCTAGTAGAAGCTAATCCACTTGGCGAAAATCCTGCAATACTGATATTGCTTTCTTTCGGACTTTTTTCCAATGAATTTGCAAAATGAAGGACCATATATGCGATCTCTTCTTCGGATAATTTTTTTTCTTGAAAAATCCGCTCTACTGCTTTACGGATTGCATTCGCAACTTCCTCGTATTGAACCATGATTTTTTCTAAAATCGGATTGGTCAGTGTCTCTTCTTGTAAAACGGCTCTTGAAAACACACCAGATAAATGAGTCAACAGCATTTTGTACAAAGTTTCATCTTCATAAAAATGGACATTCGTCTCTTCACTTACTTCTTGAATCAGTTGTTTTACTAAATAAGCAAGCTGTGTATCGAACGTCTCTTCAAAGAAATTCTGATCAAATGAGTTCGTGAAGTCATTTAATAATCCTGCAAAAAAGACGATCTCATTTACTGGATAAAGTTGTTTTGTCTCAGAAGCGATCCGTGAAAACAATCGTTTAGCTGTCTGTAGTAATTCTTTGTTTGCCAGACCATTATATGTCTCATTTGTCAGTAAATGATTTTTCGTCACACGCTCCATCGTCAATGTCAGCATCAAAACCAAATGTTCAAGCTTTCTATCACTTAGATTGGTCTTTTTTTGGATCAATTCTTCCCCGATTACTTTGCGTGCAAGAGATAGATGTTGCGGATCAACGAATCGAAAAAAATAATTCAGTGATACATCGAAAGAAATACTATGAAAAAGTTCATATTCATTGATTTCTAATTCTAATACATTCGCTGTCAGAAGCCGGCGGTATTTTTCCGGTCCTTCGATCTCGTATCCCTGGTTCCGAATGATTTCCAAAGGCAGTTGGCGAATACTTTCTTCCAACTGTTTGATATCTGCATAAAAAGTGGTATTACTGATGCGATATGATTCCATGAAATGAGCAAGACTCAACGGCTCTGTCGTCAGTAACAACTCGGCTAAAATCGCGTGTTGTCGTTTAGCAGTGGATAAGTCATTACTTTTCCCATCTGTATTTTCTTTTAATTGCTCTAATACTTCTTCTGATGCCTCAATGACAAATGAGCCTCTAGCTGCTTTTTTCAAAGAAGCATTTACCGATTTCAATGAGACTTCAAGATTATCTAATTCGCGGTAAATAGTCCGTTTACTGACCTTCAATAAATTCATCATTTTTTGGATAGATACAGGTGACGGGCTACTGAGAAATTCTGCTAATAATTGTTTTTCTCTGGGCGATAAATACATCTTATATTTCTCCCTTCACGAGTTTTTCGTATTCATTCGTAGCTACCCAATGTTCAACTAGAACTAGCCGAGGGATCTTTTCTTCTAGCTGTTCAGTTACAGCTAGTTCTCTTTGTGCGATATAAATCGTTTCTTCTTGGATTTTGATTTTTTCTATTGATTCTTTTGAGATAACAAACTGTTTTTTCGCTTTTTTTGCTAATTGACTTAAAATCGTCATGCCCATAGTTTGTGAGCCGCGTCTGTTGTTTTTATACAAAAATACAATATTAGCAGGCGACGTTTTTTGTTCTGTGATATCTGCTATCTCTTTTTTTTCTTCCCGCTTTGGAAATTGGATCGCTTCTTTTATTCGTGACAGCAAGATATCTGTTTCCAAAAAGTGATCCAGTACATAGATTTGACTTTGAGGTACTTTTTCTCTTGCAAGACCCGCTAGTCCATGTTGCACGATAACCAGCTGATTTACTTGGTTATTCAATTCATAGATAGAGCTGTATCCGACAGAAAGATCGATTTTTTCTGCTGCTAATTTCTTTTTCAGCAGGGCGGCTCCCATAGCACTTGATCCCATACCTGAGTCGCAAGCAAAAATGACGGAATGAATGATAGATGGTTCCAAGATTTCTCCCCTTTCTTTGACCGTTTTGTTCTCTTTTTCTTTATTTGGTAATTTCAATAGTATCGCTGCACAAATGAAGGTCACAAATGTACTGATTGCTATCCCTATACTTACCCCAGCTAGTTGTGGATAAGGCGCATTGGCAAAAATCACGAGTAGTGACCCAGGCGATACAGGTGCAGCTAATCCCGTATCTAACCATTGAAATATCAACGTGCCGCTTGCCCCACCAGCCATTACCGCTAAAAATAGATACGGTCGCAGCAAGACAAATGGAAAATAGATTTCGTGAATCCCGCCAATCGCATGGATCATCAATGCTCCACTCGCATTTACTTTTTCCTGTTTTTCTGCAAAACAAAGGATAGAAAGTAAGATCCCTAAACCAGGTCCAGGATTTGCCTCCATCAAAAATAAGGAAGAGTACCCGACTGTTTGTGAGAATTCGATTCCTAAAGGTGTCAATACACCATGATTGATTGCATTATTGAAAAATAGTACTTTTAGAGGTTCTAAGATCAGACTGACAAGTGGTAACAGATTCATTGTGACTAGCCAAGACACAACGGAGGCGAGCAACAAGTGAACACTATTTAAAACTGGTTCAATAAAAACGATTCCAATTATACAAATAACGCTACCAGTCAGTCCTACTAGTAGGTTGCTGACAAGCATTTCATATCCAGCCTTGAATTTCACATGGAATCTAGAAACAAATTGTTCATATACGATGCCGGCAAGCGGCCCGATAATCATCGCTCCTACGATTTGTGGAGCATTGGAACGAGCGATCAACCCTAAAGAAGCAATTGCACCGGCGACTGCCCCTTTTTGTCCCCCTACCGATTTCCCGCCTGAATAACTGATCAAGATGGGTAAAAGCAGCTGGATCATCCAATGGCATACCTCTTCTAATGTGGTGTGCAAATCGCCAGACACACCTTTTGTTGCTAATGACAAGATTCCCCAAGCGATAAACAGACTTAGATTTGGCATGATCATTTCATTTAAGTGATGTCCAGCTTTTCTCAGTTGTTTCATAGACACGCGACTGCTGTTGTTTGCTTTCCATTTGTATTCCATCTTTTTCACCATACTTCTATTTATTGATGGACGGATTTTATGTAGAAAAAGCAGCAAACGAAAAACCGTCTGCTGCTTTCAGCTATCTGGGAACTATTTGCCTGGTTCAGACGCAATGATTGCTAGTTCACCTTGGACCGCCCACTCAGAAACGCCATTTGGAATAATACAGCTTGTTCCTTTTTCTAATGGATATGTTTTTCCGTCAACGACAAGGTCTCCTGCTCCTTCGATTACCGTCATCAATGTATAAGGGGCTTGTTTTTTGAAAGATGTGATTCCTTTAATATCCCACTCATATACATTGAAAAACTCAGTTTCTAAATAAGTGACGATCGATGAATTCCCTTTTCGGACTTCTTTGATTTGTAATTCTGGTGTTTTCGCAGGGACAGTTGTTACATCGATCGATTGTTGGATATGCAGCTCTCTTGTTTGTCCTTGCGCATCTTTTCTGTCGTAGTCATACACGCGGTAAGTCGTGTCAGAACTTTGCTGTGTTTCTAAAATCATGATTCCTTTACCAATAGCATGGATCGTTCCGCTTGGTACATAAAAGAAATCACCTTTTTTAACTGGTACTTTTTTCAAAAGGTCATCCCAGCGCCCATCTTTGATCATCTCAGCTAGTTCTTCTCTTGTCTTCGCATGATGACCATAGATGATTTCTGCACCAGGTTCAGCATCGATGATATACCAGCATTCAGTTTTTCCTAATTCACCTTCATGTTTCATCCCATAGGCATCATCTGGATGTACTTGTACAGATAGATCATCTTCTGCGTCTAAGATCTTGATCAATAATGGAAACACTGGTTCTGAAGGATGGCCAAACAATTCCTTGTGTTCTGACCATAGTTCATCTAATCTTTTCCCTTTGAATTCGCCATTTTCTACTACACTGACACCATGAGGATGCGCACTGATCGCCCAATCTTCTCCGATTTTATCGTTAGGGATATCAAAACCGAAGACTGAACGTAAACGGCTTCCTCCCCAAATTTTCTCTTGAAAAACTGGTTTTAAAAACATAGGTTCCTGCATAATTCAAACTCCTCTCATTTTTCATAGCTATTATAGCATTATTTCGATAATACCGCTTTCTCTTTCAAAAAGTTTTCAACAATTTCATCTCGGCACGTTAGGTACTCCGCACGATGATCGACAGGATGTACGCGATTTGACAAAAATATCAACGCTTCTTGTGTTTTTATATCAATCAAGAAAAACGTACCTGTATAACCAGTATGAAAAAGAATCGCATGACCGTCTTCTACATCTTTTTTTAAATCCCACCCTAGAGAACGATAGCCATTTTTTTTCGGTGTTTGATCTTGCAGTAAAGAATCAATCGTTTCTTCTTCTAAAAACCGACCATTACGGATTTTTCCCTTGTTCAAATACATTTGGACAAAAGTAATGCTGTCGTTCAAATCGATAAAGAGCCCAGCATTCCCTGCATGTTCAGCTAAAACTCTTGCTTTCGGATCATGAGTTTGTCCACGCAAAACCTCACCCGAAGGCAGTTGTTCTGTGGGAACGATTTTTTTGGAAGGAAAAGGAAGAAATAAGCTGTTCATCATTCCTAATGGTTCCAATACTTGTTCTTGAAAGATTTCCACTGCAGTTTCTTGGTAAATTTTTTCCAGCATCAATCCAAGAAGAATCGTTCCGGCATCTGTATATTTTACTTCTTTTCCTAGTTGCTCACCTGGTTCTAGCTTCAAATAAGCGGCGATCAATTCTTCCTGAGATAGCTTATCTCTGTTTGGTATCCATGTTTTGATATCAGAAGTATGTGTCAGTAAATGACGCAAAGTGATTGTCTGATTTTCAAATTCAGGAAGATATTTATGAAGCGGTTGATCGAGTTCTATCTTTCCATCTTCTAATAGACGTAAAACTAATGAAGTGGTTGCAACGACTTTCGTCAGTGAGGCTGCATCAAACAACAGATCTTCTGTCATCAGCTGCTTTTCAGGAACGACTTGGGCAAAGCCGGCTGTAAATGTTTCTACTTGATTTTCTTTTATGAAGGCGACTGCTACACCTGGATAAAATCCTTCTTCCATCTTTTTCAAAATAAGCTGTTTCGTGTGTGGATACATCTTTTTCTCCTGCTTTTCTATCAGATTCTTACAGTCCAAGCTTAAAGCTTAATCTATGAGGAATCAACCTTTTTTACACAAAAAAACTGCGCGAAAAACCGCGCAGTTTCCTCCGGTATACTATTTTCTCTTTCTATCTCTAGAATAAGCGATAGTATGACCGTTCATAAAATGACGAGACATGCGACAATCGTTAAGAAAGAAAAAGTTAAGCGTCGCATCGAATGTCAGTTTTATTCTTTTCTTTTGGCTCACTGACGAACCACCATTCGATTCCTATAGCATCATAGATTGTGAGTACTGTGTGCTTTTTGTCTAAGAAGAAATCAACTGATAGTTGCTGCAAGTGAGCAATCAGTCCTTCCATGCTTTCAGTATCGATCATGAATTTCAGAAAATCAAGTCCAATCAATTCATCTGTAGGCAAATCAATTGCGCCTCCGCTAGCTTCTGTCAAACCAACATGGAAATCTCCTTCATTCAATACATGGATGCCCTCTTCTTCATTATGTACCTTCAAACCAAGTACATGATTAAGAAATTGGCGTTCTTTTGTTAAGTTAGTAACATTTAAATGGATTTTTTCAAAATAAGAACCTGTTGATAGTTTACTGAATTTTTCTTCAGATTTTCTTAATAATGCTTCTTGATCCATTGTTTCCGGAATTTCTCTTTGGTCGTTCTTATTCTCTTCATGGTAAATTTCCAATTCATTCTCTTCTGGGTCTACGAGCAAAATCCCCATACGTCCATGATCTTCTAAAGCTTCTTTGATTGGATAATTCATTTTACGGATACGACAAAGGATATCTGCCATTTCTTCTGTGCTAGGGATAATCAATGAAAAACGGTTCAGCTTTTTGATCTCCCCCATGTGATCATTCTCTCTAGGACTTTCTTCCAGCAGCAACATTTCACTTCCAGCTTCTTCTGTTCCTAAAATGGCTAATTCGTTTTCTTCTCTTTTCAAATCAAAGCCAACAACGTTCTTGTAAAAATCAATCATTTTATCTCGGTCTTTCACCCGAATGGCTACACTTTTTAAATAGGTGGCAGCCCCCAATTGAAAATCTTTCATATTTCTTGCTCCCCTCTACGTCAAGCTTTATTTTAACGATGGATTCTTCTTCTTTCAAGCAATAACTTTGATTTTGTTAAAAAAATGTGAGAAAATTCGCATTTTGCTTGTTTTTTGTAAATTAATGAGTAAAAACTCTTATAAAAAGAGGTTGTGAAAAAGCTGTTCTGCATCAAGTAATAAGAACAGCCAAACAAAAATAGCTCCTCATATTTTGCCGTTTTTTGAGCTAATACCGAGGGACAGCTGATTGAACACCGTTTATTCGGAAAAAGGGACTGTGACACGACTTTTGTCACAGCCCCTAAAAAAAATAATAAATTTGTACTATTCTATGAAGCTTCTTCTTCAG
Organism: Enterococcus sp. FR204; assembly: GCF_031143325.1. Lineage (NCBI taxonomy): Bacteria > Bacillati > Bacillota > Bacilli > Lactobacillales > Enterococcaceae > Enterococcus > Enterococcus sp. FR204. The sequence goes on from NZ_JAKZIW010000011.1 coordinate 31,513, forward strand.
AAAACTGACTGTTATAAAGATCTGCATAGAATCCGTCTTTTTCCATCAATGTATCGTGGTTTCCTGTTTCTACGATCGAACCATGATTCATCACAATAATGTTGTCTGCATCGCGTATTGTAGACAAGCGGTGAGCAACAACGAAACTTGTCCGGTTTTCCAATAGGCGGTTCATCGCTTTTTGAATCAGTATTTCTGTTCGTGTATCTACACTAGATGTTGCTTCATCAAGGATCAGGACATCTGGATTTGCTAAGAATGCCCGCGCAATTGTGATTAGCTGACGCTGCCCTTGCGAAATATTGCTTGCATCCTCGTTTAATACAGTGTTATATCCTTCTGGCAATTTACGAACAAAATCGTCTACGTGAGCAGCTTTAGCAGCCTCAATGATTTGTTCGTCTGTTGCATCGTCGTTCCCATATTTGATATTGTCATAGATACTTCCTGTAAACAGCCAAGTATCTTGCAGTACCATTGAAAACTGTGCGCGCAATTCATCACGTGAAAGATCACGGGTATCTACACCATCGTAACGAATACTACCTCCAGAAACATCGTAGAACCGTTCAAGAAGGTTGATCAGTGTCGTCTTCCCTGCACCAGTCGGACCTACAATAGCGACCATCTCACCAGGTTTGACATCCAAGTTAAAATCAGTCATTAGCAAGTTATCTGGTGTGTAGCCGAATTGAACATTTTCAAAACGAACTTTGTATGGTGTATCTTTTTCTTCTGGAAGGCCAGATTTTTCATTGGACATCTCTTCTTCATCCAACACTTCAAATACCCGTTCGGCTGAAGCAACTGTTGATTGGATAGTGTTCATCAAACTTGCAAGTTGAGTGATTGGTTGAGAGAACTGTGTTGTATATTGCAAGAACGCTTGAACATCCCCTAATGTCATGTTCCCATTTGCAACTTTTACTCCGCCTAGTACAGCGACGAACACATAGCCTAGATTTTTAACGAAATTCATCAACGGCATGATGATTGCCGAAATAAATTGAGCTTTCCAACCAGCGGCATACAGATTCTGATTTTCTTTTTCAAATACTTCCTGGTCTTTTTCAGTATGATTGAATGTTTTAACAATGGTATGACCACCATATGTTTCTTCTACTTGGTTATTCAATAAACCTAAACTTTTTTGCTGATCTGCGAAAAACACTTGTGATTTCGGCGCTACGATCATCACGATGATCAAGCTTAAAGGGATCATCAATAACGCGACTAACGTCAATTGCCAGCTGATTGAAAGCATCATCACGATGACCCCAATCAATGTGACTGCACTAGTTACAAATTGAGTCAAATTTTGCTGCAGCGTGCTTGCGATGTTATCCATATCATTGATTGCTCGAGACATGATATCCCCATTTGTATGTGTATCATAATAGGAAATCGGTACACGATTCATTTTGGCTTCCAAATCATGACGTAATTCATAAACTGTTCGTTGGGAAACACGTGTCATAATAAATTGCTGTAAAAAGTTGAATACAGCAGAAATCAAATACATCACGATTACTGTCGCAATGATCTGCGCGATTTTATCAAAGTCTATCGGAAATTTTGTTACTTGTTGGCCTTGTTGCATCTGTTGAGCGCCAGCCATTACACCTTTGAATATTTCTGTGGTTGCTTTCCCCAAGACCTTTGGTGTTTGGATTTGGAAGATCACGGCTGCTATTGCTAGTACAAATACAGCGATGATCGCAACCATACGTTTAGACATATAGCCAAACAATCGGCGTACCGTTCCCCAGAAATTTTTAGGCTTTTCACCTTTTACACCGAGATTTCTGCCAGGTCCACCATGTCCTGGACCGCCTGCTGGTCCATGAGAGGGACGTGTGTTTGTTTTACTCATGCTAAGTCCTCCTCTCTTAGTTGTGAATGAACGATTTCTTGATAAGTTTCGTTTGTTGCTAATAGTTCTTCATGTGTTCCTTTGCCAACCAGTTTTCCTTCATCTAGCACAAGGATCATATCTGCATCCATTACTGTACTTACTCGTTGAGCAACTAAAACGGTGATACTTTCTTTCATATTCGTTTTCAATGCTTGGCGAAGATTGGCATCCGTTTTGAAATCCAACGCTGAGAAGGAATCATCAAACACATAGATATCTGCTGTTTTGACTAATGCCCGTGCAATTGCCAGACGCTGTCTTTGTCCACCAGAGAAGTTTCCTCCTCCTTGTTCCACATGGATATCTAAGCCATCTTCCATCTCTGAAACAAAATCTTTAGCTTGTGCGATTTCTAATGCTTTCCAAATCATTTCATCTGTTGCATCCGGCTTACCATACTGCATATTGTCTCGGATCGTTCCAGAGAACAGAACTGCTTTTTGAGGAACAAAGCCCATTAATTCTCGCAAATTATATTGAGTCATGTCACTAATGTCCGTTCCATTTATTTGGATCGAACCAGATTCGATGTCATATAATCGAGGGATCAAATTGACTAAGGTCGTTTTACCTGAACCAGTCCCCCCTATGATTGCGACGATCTCGCCCGACTTGGCTTGGAAATCAATATCTTCCAATGCAAGTTTTTCTGCTCCATGATATCGATAATTGACATGATTGAAGGCCAATGTTGCGTTTTTTCCAGCAAAAGAAACTGTTTTAGGATTTTCAGGGTCATGGATACCGATTTTTTCATCCAACACTTCATTAATACGGTCAGCTGAAGCTTGTGCACGAGGCACCATGATAAAAATAGCGGAAAGCATCATAAAGCTGATCAAGATCTGCATCGCATAAGTCATAAATGCAATCAGATTACCGACTTCCAAAGTCATATCTGCTATGTAGTGTCCACCAAACCAAGTGATTGCTACGTTTGTACCGCTCATGATCAATGTCATCATCGGCATCATCAATGCGACGATCGTATTAACTTTGATTGCCGTATTTGTATAATCTTTATTCGCTAAATCAAAACGATTTTCTTCAAAGCGTGTCTTATCGAATGCTCGAATCACTCTGACCCCTGTCAATCCTTCTCGAAATACCAGGTTTAAACGGTCAGTTTTCTTTTGCATACTTTTGAATAATGGAACAGCAAAGTACATGATTCCGCCGATCAAAATAATCATTACTGGGATGACGACTAAGAAGATTTTTGTCAACTGATGATCTTTTTGATAAGCAAGTATGCTCGCGCCAATCAACGTGATTGGTGCATTGATCATCATACGTAAAAACATTTGTGTAACCATTTGGATTTGAGTCACATCATTGGTCGTTCTTGTGATCAAAGAGGCCGTTCCATATTTATCAAACGCATCTTTTGTCAGACTCTCTGATTTTTTATAGACATCCGTACGCAATTGCTTACCCAGTTTCTGTGATTCACGAGTAGCAAAAAATGTATTTGCGATAGCAGCTAAGATACTGATCAAAGAAAAGCCGATCATCACAAAACCTGTATGCCAAATATAATCGACATCTCCTTGCGCTACCCCTTTATCAATAATATTGGAGGTAAGTGTCGGCAAATATAAATCTGCCAGTACTTGGATCACCATGAAAACTGCAGCTGCAATTGCTGAAGTCAAGGAGATCCGTTTTACGATTTTTAGCATCTAGTTCCCTTCTTTCTATTTATATACTCCGTTTTTCAGCCAAGAAAGTTTCAAATTGAATTCACTGATTGCTTGCTCTACTGAGTAATCTTCAGATGTTGAAAATAAGCGATACGAATGCGCAATTGTTGTAAATACAGTATTCATCACTAATTGGATCAGTAATTCCAATTCATGATCATTTTTTACTTTCAGCTTCGTCCGATCAATCAATTCAAGCAACTCTTTTGCATCTTGTTTGTGTTCTTTATGTGGATCGTGAGGCGTTTTTTGGCGACTCGTATGAGGAGCGACTTTTCTTGAGGCACGGTAATCCATGTTCATAAACAAATTACGATAAAAAGAAGCATTCTCGCCTTCCAAAATCTCATAAATCATTTTAGAAAAATAGGATTCGAATCCTTTGAATAGATCACCATCGGATTCTTTCATTAGTTGTAACATATCTTTAGAGCTGTCACGTCTCATTGTCTCAAAGTAATAAAAATAAAGATCCTCTTTATCTTCAAAATACTGATAGAAACTGCCTCTAGGGATATCCGCTAATTTGACGATATTAGCAATCGAAGCTTCTTTTAAGGGTACTCTAGAAAACTCGATTCTCGCAGCCTCGATTAGTCTTTTTTGTTTTTCTTTAGGCAAATGGAAAAATGTCTGTGTCGGCATATGGATCCTCCTTTCTTTCAAGATGACACATTGTCATATGACGCGATGTCATTATAACACCTCCTACCTGTTTTGCAAGACATTTGCATAGTTTTTTTCATTATCATCCGATACATTAAAAAAGTGATAAGAGGAATCCTTCCATTTGAATTAATGAGAGTTGCCCATTAAAATAGCCACATACTAAACAAAGGATGAGATAAATGGCCCAATCAATTAGTGTCCAAGACTTCAATAAATTGCCTCTCGATGCTGACAGCATCGTTTTAGATACAAGAAATACCTTAGATTACACAAAAAACCACTTAAGCCACTCGCTTTCTACCCCCGCTGCTATCTTGCCAAGACAATTAAAAAATCTAGATCCAAAGAAACTTTATTATATTCTAAGCTATACAGGCAGGCGATCAGAAGCATTAGCCGATCAACTTACTGCTAATGGTTTTCGTGCTGTTTATATCATTGGTGGGATGGAAGCTCTTCAGTCGAGTGTTGCTTGAATATTGCTTGTTAGATTCAAAAGAGGCTGTGACAAAAAATCGTGTCACAGCCTCTTTTATATCCTGTCTTTTTTTAGTTATTTATTCTTCAACCTTATCAATATGACTTGATAGCCTTTTCTTTTTCGAGTAAACTGATTTTGTTAGTCATAGTTATAACAATCATAGCAATAAAAGGAGAAGGTAAGCATATGGCATCTGTTTTAGTAGTCAAAGGTCATCCCCTAACTGCAGAAGAATCGCGCACAGTTAAGGCATTGACGTCTTTTTTAACAAGTTATAAAGAAAATCATCCAGATGATGAAGTGACTGTTTTGGAACTTTATCGCGATGATATTCCGGAAATCGATGAAGAATTATTATCAGGTTGGGAAGCATTACGTGCTGGTGCAGAATTCACTTCCTTATCAGAAAGTCAACAACAAAAAATTGCTCGTTTCAATGAATTGACTGATCAGTTCCTTGCTGCTGATAAAATCGTTATCGCAAACGCCTTATGGAATCTAAATATCCCAACAAAATTAAAAGCTTGGTTCGATACCGTCAATGTAGCTGGAAAAACGTTCCGCTATACAGAAAACGGGCCAGAAGGATTAGTGACAGGTAAAAAAGCACTGCACATCCAATCTAATGGCGGTGTATACAACGGACAAGACTTTGCCTCTCAATATGTAAAAGGTATTTTAAACTTTGTAGGCATCGATCAAGTAGATCAGCTATTCATCGAAGGAATCGATTATGACCCTGACCGTGCAGATGAGTTGATGCAAAATGCATTAGATAAAGCTGCTGCTTTAGGTAAATCATTTTAAAAATTGAGATAAATGCATACAAAAGAGACAGAGGAAAAAATCTTCAAAGCAGCATTTGTGCCTTGGATATTTTCCCATCTGTCTCTTTTTGTTATTCTTTCTGCTTTTTCAACGGATTTTCTTCATAAAGAGAAGAGATTGTTGTGTACCATTCAAAAACATGAGTAATCACTACTTTAGCTGCTGCATAAACAGGAATCCCCAAGATCACACCGATGATTCCGAACAATTTCCCAGAAGTCAGCAGAACTAATAAAATCGTTACTGGATGGATTGCTAACTGATTCCCTAGTACTAATGGAGAGATCAAGCGTCCTTCTATTGTCTGCTCTACTGCAAAAACGATCAGTACTTTGATGATCATGAATGGACCTGCTACAATGGCTAAAAAGATAGCCGGAATCATCGCTAAAAATGATCCTAAGTAAGGGATCAGGTTCAAAAAACCCGCAATAATCCCCAACGTGACAGCATACTCTAAACCAATGACCGCAAAACCAATCATAAACATGATTGCCACAGCAAAAGCCACAGTTAGTTGTCCTCTTATATAAGAAGAAACTTGACTATTCATTTCACTCAGCACATTCAACGTCGGTTTTTGCATGCGTGTCGGTAAAAATTTGACAAAATAAGGTGCTAATTGTTTACCGTCTTTCAATAGATAAAATAAGATAAACGGCATCGTCAGCAGAGCCACTAAAATAGTCGCTACCGCGCCGACAAAACTTCCAAGACTCTGAACTGTACTCTTAGATATATCTTGGATCATATCGCCTGCCGAATTCATGAACTTATCACCTGCTGTTTCCAACTGTTCGCGAAATTGGTTGAACAGCGGGTCCCGCAAAATCTCGGTTAATTTATTATCAATCGTATCTACATATTGAGGGAAGTTACTGATGAAGCTCACTGTTTGTTCCTGAATCTTAGGGATGATCACTACGCTCCCCCATGCGATTAGTGCAACAACCAAAACAAACAGCCCAATGATACTGTAAAGCCTTGGTACTTTTCGCTTTTCAAAGTAATCAACTACCGGATTCATCAAGTAATACAAGATTCCTGCTAAAATGATAGGCAGACCTACGATTGCTAAAAATTGCCAGATTGGTGCAAACAAATATGAAACTTTTGTAAATAAAAAGACGATCAGCAATATTAACAATACAACAAGTAAGGCTGTGACTACTTGATTATTTAAAAACCAGCGCCAAAACCACGACACCGGTCTGTTCTTCTTATTTTTTCCTTCCATAATTCCTCCTGTTAGTTATAAAAAATTTGGCTTCCCAAACCAATAGCAGGCAGTCTATGCGGATGAAGATAGATTCCATTTGCAATTTGTCCTTCTTCTGGACAAGCATCAAAAATCAATGATACGTGAGCTACTGTCTCTAAATTCCCATTGGCCATCGGACCGACATAATCGATCGTATATACCTGATCATCAAAAGCAATTGTTCCGCCTGCTTTCAAAGAAAAAGGTTCGTCTTTTGATACTTCTTGAATCACCGAATATTTTCGTAAGGCAGCTGTTGCTGTTTTATCGAACAAAATCAGCATGGGTTCTTCCTTGTTTATTGCTTCTGTCCCAATTTCTGTAATCTTTGCCTGAATCATTGCACTCTCTCCTTTAATTGCTTTCAAAAACAGTATAACACATTCTCATTCTTTAGCCGTGTGGAATAATTATGTGATAGAATAAAAACGAAAACTATTTCATTACAATTAGGAGGAATCAGCTCATATGATCGAAAAGATAATTTTAGGAACCTATACGCGTCGCGAAAGTAAAGGAATCTATACGATCGACCTTGATACAGAAAAAGAAGAATTAGCCAACCTTTCATTAGCTGTTGAAGAAAATAGCCCTACCTATGTAGCAAAAAGTAAAGCTGGCAATCTTTACACAGTTACTAGTGTGGATGGATTAGGTGGTGCCGGTGCGTACGATAAAGATTTTCATTTTTTGAATGCGGTAACAGAGTCTGGCGCTCCTTTGTGTTATGTAGCGGTTGATGAAGCACGTCAATTACTATACGGGGCGAACTATCATAAAGGTGAAGTAAATGTCTACCATATATTAGGAGATGGCGAACTGAAAGCAGCAGATTCAATATTCCATCAAGAAACGACAGGTCCTCATAAAAACCAAGATCATGCGCATGTCCATTATACGGATCTGACTCCTGACCAACGATTAGTCGTATGTGATCTTGGTACAGATCGTGTGTATACTTATGATGTGTCCGAAAACGGCAAATTGAATCTTGTAACTACCTTCACTGCAGAGCCAGGAACAGGCCCTCGCCATCTTGTCTTTCATCCAAATGGACAATTCGCTTATTTATTTGGTGAATTAGACAGCACAGTCCGCGTGCTTTCTTATAATAAAGAAACAGGTGCTTTTGAAGAATTACAGAAAATATCGACCTTGCCAGAAGAATTCGACGGTGAAAATGGAGGGGCAGCTATCCGCATTTCAAATGATGGCAAGTTCCTTTATGCTTCTAACCGAGGACATAACTCGATTGCTGTATTCGCAGTTTTTGAAGATGGTTCCCACATTCAAAACAAGCAAATTATCTCAACAGAAGGGGATTTTCCCCGCGATTTCGCACTAGATCCAAGCAATAATTTTGTCGTGTGTGCCAATCAGAATACCGATAATCTGACATTATATCGCCGTCATCCTGAAACAGGATTACTGGAATTACTGAAAAAAGATGTCTATGCACCAGAATGTGTCTGTGTTTATTTTGATCGTTAGTAAGAAAAGGAGAATGAAATGAATCAGCAAGACGTATTAGACAGACTACGGGAAGAACTAAATATTCCTTTCTTTGATGGGAAAATCGAAGATAAAGAGTATAGCGAAGAGGAATATCAGAAACTCAAAGCCGATTTACAGAACTACTTTGAACAATATGTACAGAATGTAGAAAACTAATCAGCTTTCCATACTATCTGAAAAGAACATCAGGACAAGACTTTTCCGTCTATCCTGATGTTCTTTTCTACAAATAAAAAACCGCCGAGATGGTTAGACTCGACGGAAAAGGAGTATTTACTCGATTTTGAGTAAGTACAAGGTTGTTGTTGGTTATAGGTATGTCATTATCATAAAGGATTTTGATCACTCTATCATAAAGGTAATATTACATTTATATTAGATAACTCTAGTTTTTATTGTTATCAAAGATTTCTTTTATTTTTTCAACAACAAATTAGTCATTTTTTGGATGGCAGCTGTCAATTGGTCTGTCGCTTGGTCTTGTTTTGCTTCAGATGTATTGAATAGATCTTCATCTACCCCTGATTCAAGATCGATACTTTGGATCATTTCTTCACAGCCTGCTACATATGAAAGATAAGCTTTTTCAAAATTTTTATGAATGCCCATTGCTTTTGCTGGTGGACGCAAAGTACTGACTTTCTTAAGCATTGCCCGATATTTTTTTGTTCCTTCTTCAAATAACAGGATGATCTCTTCAAGAGTCGATTTGTCCAGGTCACTTGTTTTTCCTTCATCGATTGCGTTTCTGATCACTTCATATTTCGGATGCATTCCTTCTCCGATTGCTTCTGTTTCCTTGACGATTTGATCGATGGACTGCACATAATAGCCAATATTCGGTAACATGTTCGTTTTCCTACTTTCTCCATTGTTGTTATTATTTATTCTACTTGTTTTTATCCTCAAATGACAAGTACTTGAAAAAATTTAATGGTTTCTATACAGCTCGCCATTCTTATTCGTGCTCAAAGAAACCATCTGCTAAACTATATTGTTTCCCTGCGACAATGTCATATTGGATCAATTGATATTCGTCGTAAATCTCTTGTTGCGAGCGATTGAATTGCGCTTCTTTATACCACTGTCCGTTTTGATAGTACAGTTCTCGTTCAAACGCCGGAAGTTCCTGTTCTAATGATAAAAGCAGCTGATAAAAGCCATTTGTTGTCTGATTCGTCTGTTCCATTAGATTCGCTGCAAAATAAAACGGACTGGTGATTGCATCTTGAGTCGTTTGCTTTTCTAATTTCCCTTTGCTGTCAAACATCAAGAATTGTGTTTCATGCAATGTTTGTTTATCATTTTTGGCTTGGATGGTATCTGAATAAATCCCTGGCAGATGATCCCCCCAAAAAACAACTAAAGTCCTTCTAGAAAGATTCTTCAATTCTTCCGTGAACTGCTTCAGTGCCGTGCTGCTATAGGAAATATCTTGCAGATAATTCTCTAAGTCAAGCGTCCTACTTCCATCTGAAATTTCTGCAGAATAGCCCAGTCTATCATACTTTCCATTGTAAGGCATATGTGTCTGCATCGTGACTAAATGAATGAACTGAGGTGTTTTTTCTTCCTTGAGAAGTGTCATTACTTCTTTGTAAGCTGACTCATCAGAAATATATGGATTATTCTCTATCGTATCCGTATAGGTCATCGTACGCTCGCTGATGAACTGGTCAAATCCTAATGTCTGATAAACATCCTCTCTTTTATACATCGAAGTATTGTATGGATGGATCGCTGTCGTCTGGTATGATTGTGCGTTTAACGCTGAAACGATAGAAGGAAGCTGATCCATTTTTGGTACAAGCATCGTGTAAGGGGTGGTGAGTTGCGCATTAAATAACGCCATAGAAAAACCAGTCAATGCTTCAAATTCGATATTTGCTGTTCCACCGCCATAGTTTTGAGAAAGCATATTGCCACTATATGTTTGATCAGCTACTTCATAATAATCTGCCAATGGCTCACCAGATACTTCTACGCCGTTTAATCGACTAGGATCTGAGAAACTTTCACTCATCACGAACACGATGTTCGGCGACTCTTCCTCTACAGTTTTATTTTTTTCATCGGCTAGCTTCTGGTATTTTTCAGTGATTTCTTTGATCTTTTCTTTCGAATATCCTTCAGGTTCATCCATTGGTTCTACCTTCAGATTGTACAAAAACCCACCGATAAAACCAGTGTTATAGTAGTTCATTTTCTGGCTGTAAGGTATCCATAGTGCCGTTTTATTATATGCTTTTCGCAACAAATTATCGGGATTGTTGAAATTACTGATATACCCTAGCAGTCCAATTGCCACAAGCAGTGTCGTTAATCGGATCAATTGGAATCGCCTTCCTTTTTTCAGGCTTCGAAACATGTACCAGCAAAACAATCCTAGCACGGTTCCTGCGGCAGCTAAGATCACTGTAAACAGCATAGTGCCGGTCATATCTTTCAGCAATCCGATTTCAGTGATCATCTTCAAATCGTCTGGATAAATCGGTTCTTGCCGATAACTCATTTTCATATAATTTGCAAAACCTAATACACCGATGGCTACGACATACGTAAGGGAACCTAAAGGGACAGATCCTGCTAGTGCAATCAGAAAAATAAGAATGATCAGCAAGACGAGACAGGCTAAGAAGAATTTTTCCGTATGCCAAGAAAAAGCAAATTTCAACGCAAGGTCTACGGATAGATCATTTTGACACCACTGCAAAAATAAATTACTAAAAACAACAAGAAAAAAGATACTGATGATCGCTGCTGTTCCTTTTAAAATCTTTTTCTGTTTGGTCGAAAGTCTGCTTATATATCTTTTCAAATGCTTGCTCCTTCATTTCTATCAATAAAAGAATGTTGCTTCTCTTATTTTAGTTGTACGAAATTCGAAAGTAAAGAACGGAAAGAAGAATTAATGAAATCCAAATATTCTCTTTCTTTATGGCCTTTCTGGTTTCTTTAATAAGCGGACCTTTCGTACTCCAGAAATTTTTTCTAGCTGTTGTTTCACTTGATTGAGCTGTTCAAAAGCAGTACTGTCTATGTCAATCAATATGTAGACATGCTCATTCTTATGGTTACGCGATATATCTGCGACCGCTAGCTCGTTCTCATTCAGCAGAGAAAATATCTCTGCTAATATATTGGTTTTCTTTTGATAAAATATAGTGAATCGAAACGGCGCTTGGAAAAACATTCGTGCGGATGGATAATTGACCGCTTCTCTAACCGTACCGAACAAAAGATAATCTTTTAAGGCTTCAACTGCCAAACGTCCGCTGTCTGCCAAAGCTTCCTGAGTCGATCCCCCTAGATGAGGCAACATAAGTATACGGTCATTTTCTAAGAACTCTTCTTCTGGGAAATCAGTCACGTATTTGGCCAGATGTTGTTTTTCCAATGCTTGCATAACAGCATATTTATCAACAATTTCACTTCTTCCTACATTGATAAGTACAGCATCTTTTTTCATTTTTTCTATATTCGCCTGATCGATCAATCCTTTTGTATCTTCTGTCAACGGCAGCATGACTACGATGTAATCCGAGGTAGAAAGAACTGTTTCTAAATCTGCTTGCCGAACATAATCCAACTGGGCATCGCGGATAGAATAACCCAAGACATCCATCCCTAAGCTATAGCAACTTAGCGCTACTTTTGTGCCTATCGCTCCAAGACCAAGAAGACCGATGGTTTTGCCTTGCAATTCTCGTCCCACATAAGCACTTCTTTTGTTTTCTGCCTGTTCTAAAATATTAGGACCTGTTAGTGTTTGTACCATACGACTTGCTTCGATTATCGGACGGGAAGATAAGAGCAAACAGCACAAAACAAGCTCTTTTACTGCATTAGCATTTACACCTGGTGTATTCATGACGATCGTCCCGTTTTCAGAAGCTTTTTCAACGTTGATCGTGTTCACCCCAACACCAGCTCTTGAAATTGCTAGCAAATCTGGTGTAAGCCATTCATCTTTCACTTTCGTACTACGAATAACTATTCCTTCGGCTGGCAAATCATCTATTATTTTGAAATATTCCCCTTGTAACTTTTCTATCTCTTGTTCTGGAATAGCATCAATCAAATGAACGTGATACATAAAACCCCCTCCTTACTAACAAGTATCTCGAAATTTCTGCAATTAGACAACTGTTTACCATTTGACTTCCTAGAAGCAAAAAGAGCAGTTAGAGCAGAGTAGGATTAGTGATAAAAATAAGGCTATGACAAGTTACTGCCATAAGCCTTATTTTCGAGAGCAAAATATTGAGGGTGAGATATCTTGATAAATGGTGTTCCGTTAGCTGACATTGATAATAAGACTAAATTTCAAAAAAGTTGAAAAGCAAATTTCGTCAATCTCTTCTTAATTCTTAAAACTAAGCGGCTTTTTCACAACCTCTTTTTATCTAATAACCACTGTTTCCAACTCAACTAATTTTGCCCACGTTTCAATTTGATCTGTTGTTAGATTTAGCGAGACAACGGTATGATGACCGCCACCTGCCTGAATCCATGAATGGACACCTTCATGGAAATTCGGTTTAGTTTTCCATAACACACGTGCAACAGGTAAATTAGGTGCTTCAGTCGTTGGTTCAAAGGCTTCTACTTCATTGATCAGCAGTTTATAATGCGTACCGAAATCTGCCATCGATACGACTACCCCTTCTCCTGCTTTCCCATCAAACACAAGACGCACCGGATCTTCTCTATCTCCCATTGATAAAGGAGAAACAACGATTCTTGGTTTCGTCGCAGCAAGCGTCGGATCTACTTCCATCATATGGGATTCCAAGATTGCTTCTTGGCCACTAGCTAGCTCGTAAGTATAATCTTCCATGAATCCTGTATCTTTCCCTCGAGCCATGATTTTCAGCAACCGATCAATCGCTGCAGTTTTCCAGTCGCCTTCCCCAGCAAAACCGTATCCTTCTGCCATCAAACGTTGTACAGCTAGTCCAGGTAGTTGTTTCATTCCATACAGGTCTTCAAAATTAGTCGTAAAAGCGTTATAGCCTCCTTCTTCTAAGAAACGGCGAATACCGATTTCCTGCTGAGCTTGTACTTTTACATGTTCCTCCCATGTCTTTTCTTCATAATCACCATAGTCGAAGGTATACAATTCCTTGTACTCTTCAAATAATTGATCGACTTCTTCGTCTGATACGCGATCGATTACTTGTACAAGATCTCCGATACCAAAATAATCAACAGTCCAACCAAATTGAATCTGTGCTTCCACTTTGTCTCCTTCTGTGACACCCACGTTTCTCATGTTGTCACCAAAACGAGCCACTTTTATTCCAAAACTTTCATTATAGGCTACTGCAACATCCATCCAATCAGCAATCTCTTTTTGGATCTCAGGTCGTTTCCAGTAGCCAACGACGATTTTATTTTGTTTATTTAATCGAGCATTGATGAACCCATATTCGCGGTCACCATGAGCGGATTGATTTAAATTCATGAAATCCATATCGATCGTTTTCCAAGGAATGCTTTCGTTATACTGAGTAGCTAAATGAAGCAATGGTTTTTGTAGAAGCTTTGTCCCGCGGATCCACATTTTTGCTGGTGAGAAAGTATGCATCCAAGTGATCACACCTGCTACTTCTTCTCGATAATTGACCTCTTTCATGATTTTTGTGATCGTATCAGCAGTAACTGCTAATTCTTGAAGGCGGATTGGATAAGGCAATTGGCCATTTTCATTCAGTTCATCGACCATTTCTTGTGCATGTTTCTTTACTTCTCGCAGTGCTTCTTCCCCATATAAATGCTGTGATCCTACAACAAACCAAAATTCTTTTTCTCCAATATTCAACATAACTAGCCACTCCTTTTATTTGTTTTGTCCGTAATACGCATTTTTTCCGTGTTTTCGTAAATAATGTTTATCTAAAATCCGTTGAGGCAGCTCTTCTGAAAATGAATTGAGCTGTCTGGTAAATAAATTCATCTTGCATACTTCATCTAGTACGACTGCGTTCATTACCGCACTTTGCGCATCTTTCCCCCAAGTAAATGGACCGTGTCCGTGTAAAAGTACCCCTGGAATTGCTAAGGGATCAATTTTGCGTTCTTTGAATGTTTCTATGATAACTTTTCCTGTTTCATATTCGTACCCGCTGTCGATTTCCTGTTGTGTCAAAAATCGAGCACAAGGTACCGATCCATAAAAAGTATCTGCATGCGTCGTCCCCATCGCAGGAACATCCAATCCTGCTTGTGCCCAGATCGTCGCCCATGTCGAGTGAGTATGGACGATTCCTCCGATTTGAGGAAATGAACGATATAAAACAGCATGAGTAGGCGTATCCGAAGAGGGATTGAGTTTACCTTCAATGATATGATTGTCCAAGTCCACAACGACCATGTCGTCTGCTGTCATCTCTTCATAACTGACTCCGCTAGGTTTGATAACGAAATATCGTGTTTCAGGATCAAAAGCGCTCACATTTCCCCATGTATATTTGACGAGTCCGTGTTTAGGCAAGTCAAGATTTGCTTGGTATACTTCTTCTTTCAGTTGTTCCAGCATTTTCTATCACTCCTTTTTCTTGCAATTGATGAATCGCTGTTTTTTCAATGTCGATCCCCTCACGGTAACGTCTCATAAATATCTGATAGCCTGCTATTTCTTCTGCTGAAGGTGTGATGGTGATTCCTTGGTCTTGTCCAAACACGTCTTCTGCCAAGAAGTTTTCTAAAGACTTCCCATGTCGATCCATCATATAGGCTGCTAATAACGCGATTCCCCACGCTCCACCTTCTCCGGCTGTGTCCATCACTGTAACTGGTGCCTCCATAGCAGATGCTAGAATCCGCTGTCCAACTTCTGGTGTTTTAAAAATCCCCCCATGTCCCACTAAACGATCAATTTGGACATTCTCAGATTTCAATATATCCATTCCGATTCTCATTGCACCAAAAGCACTGGCTAAATGGATCCGCATGAAATTCGCTAAATCAAAACGGCTACCTGGTGTACGTACAAATAATGGCCTTCCTTCATTTACTCCTGTAATGTTTTCACCGGAAAAATAACCATAAGAAAGTAATCCCCCGCAATCCGTATCGCCTTCTAGCGCTTTGTTGAATAATACCGTGAATAATTTATCTCTGCTTATCTCCATACCCAAAGAATTGGTAAATTCTTCAAAAATACTGACCCAAGCATTGATATCCGAAGAGCAGTTATTCGTATGAACCATGCCTACTAGTTCTCCTGAAGGTGTAGTGACCATGTCGATTTCCGGATGGACATTTTCTAGTTCTTTTTCTAATACGATCATAGCGAAGGCGGAAGTACCAGCCGAAATGTTCCCTGTCCGTTTGGCTACACTGTTCGTAGCGACTATACCGGTTCCTGCATCCCCTTCTGGCGGACAAACCGGGATTCCTGGTCTCAAATTTCCCGTAGGGTCGATCAGATAAGCCCCTGATTCGCTTAACTTGCCAGCTTCTTCTCCTGCTACTAGAACTTTAGGCAAAATGTGATCCAAGTCAATCGCTACGTGCGCTTTTTCGATTAACTGACCAAAAATATTTTTCATTTCTTGATGGTAGGTTTTCGTTGAAGGATCGATAGGAAACATGCCTGATGCATCTCCTACGCCTAGTACTTTCTCACCAGTAAGCTGCCAATGGACATAGCCTGCAAGCGTTGTCAAAAAATTAATTTCTTTCACATGTTCTTCTTTATTCAAAATAGATTGATACAAATGAGCGATACTCCATCTCTGCGGAATATTGTATTGAAATTTTTCCGCTAATATTCGTTCTGCTTCTTCAGTGATTGTATTTCGCCAAGTACGAAATGGTACTAGTAACTGTTCCTTGCTATCAAATGCTAGATAACCGTGCATCATTGCACTGAACCCAATCGACCCGATTGTCGTAAGATTCTCGCCATAGATTTCGAATACTTCTGCTGCCATTTTTCGGTAACTGACGCGCAGTCCTTTCCAAATATCTTCTAATGAATAGGTCCAGATACCATTTTCTAGTTTGTTTTCCCACTCATAACTACCAGCGGCAATAGGAGTAAAAGATGAATCAATCAATACAGCTTTGATCCTAGTTGATCCAAACTCAATCCCTAAAGATGTACGACCATCTATGACATCTAACATACTTTGCGCATTTACTTCCTTCATAATGATTTAACTCCCTCCTTCTCGTCAAACCTGATCAAACCGTCTTTTTAGTAGCGCTTACAATGATTATTGTATACTTTTGTACGTACATGTCAAGCGGTTATTTACAAGAATACAATAAAAAACACTTGTTTTGTACGTACATAAGTTATAAAATGAAATTGCTTACAAAATCTGATCAACCACCTTCTCGAAATTCTAGAAGGAGAGAATACTTATGAAAAAAGAAAAAAAAGTTTCCTCATCGTTTATTTATTTTTTTGGCGCATTTGGCGGCATTCTATTTGGATATGATATTGGTGTTATGACCGGCGCCTTACCTTTTTTACAGCATGATTGGGGTTTGGCAGGTAAAGCTTCTTTGATAGGATGGATCACGTCTTCGGTCATGTTAGGTGCGATCCTTGGCGGCTCTTTATCTGGTCTTCTTTCTGATAAGCTTGGACGACGAAAAATGATTCTTCTTTCTGCACTTATTTTTATGGCTGGTTCTGTCCTTTCTGCATCTGCCCCTCACAATGGTTCTTATTTTCTGATTGCAGCAAGGATTCTTCTAGGTTTAGCTGTTGGCGCTGCATCTGCCCTAGTTCCTGCTTATATGTCTGAAATGGCTCCTGCTAGACTAAGGGGAAGATTGTCAGGGATCAATCAAGTGATGATTGCTTCTGGCATGCTCCTTTCCTATGTTGCAGATTATTTGCTAAAAGGGTTGCCTGAAACGATGGCTTGGCGCGTGATGTTAGGACTCGCTGCTGTCCCCGCGCTGATTTTATTTTTCGGTGTTTTAGCTCTACCAGAGTCACCGCGTTTTCTTATGCAATCTGGCCGCTTGGAAGAGGCAAAAAGAGTATTGAACTATATTCGGACACCAAAAGAAGCTGAACAGGAATTCGAACAAATCCAGCTGAATGTCAAACAAGAAAAGACAACCGGAACTTCTTGGCATACTTTGTTTTTAGAAAAATATCGTTCCTTAGTCATTGCCGGTATTGGTGTAGCAGTATTCCAGCAATTTCAAGGAGCTAATGCTATTTTTTACTATATTCCGCTGATCGTAGAAAAAGCGACTGGGCACGCGGCGAGCGATGCATTGATGTGGCCGATCATCCAAGGAATCATTTTAGTTGCTGGTTCTTTGCTCTTTTTGGTTATTGCAGACAAGTTCAATCGGCGAACTTTATTGAAAATAGGCGGTAGCGTGATGGGACTTTCTTTCATCCTACCAGCTGTTTTAGGAACTGTACTGGATGTTCATACAAATTCGTTGTTGATTCTCTTGTTTTTATGTATTTATGTCGCATTTTATTCTTGCACATGGGCGCTCCACTGACATGGGTAATCGTAGGCGAAATATTCCCACTAGCTGTCCGCGGGCGAGCATCTGGCCTAGCCTCTTCTTTTAATTGGATTGGTTCTTTCCTAGTTGGCTTGCTTTTTCCTGTGATGACTGCTTCTATGTCTCAAGAAATCGTTTTCGGCATTTTTGGGATCATCTGCTTTTTAGGGGTTTTATTTATTCAAGAGATCGTACCAGAAACTCGTGGGAAATCTTTAGAGGAAATCGAACAAAGTGCATCTAAAAAAACTTATCCTAAACGTATTTCTATCCATCATTCTTAAAGAGGTTGTGACAGAAGTGGTCAGCTTCAAGAAATAAGAAGGAATTTACGAAAATTGCTTCTTAAATTTTTGTGGAATTTCAGCTTATTTTCGAAGAAGCTACTTCTGGAACACCGTGAATCAGAGGTTGTGAAAAAGCTGTCCTGCATCAAATAATAAGAACATCCAAACAAAAATAGCTTCTCCTATTTTTCGTTTGGTTAGGCTTATTACCGCAGATGCAAGCTTTTGAACACCGTTTAAGGAAGAGGTTGTGAGCCTGCCGTTCAGCTCCAGTCACAAGGAACAATTTCAAAAAACAGCTTCTCATGTTTGATGAATATTGTGACTTGTGACCAGTTGGTAGGAGAACACCGTTTAGTGGAGAGGTGGTGAAAGAAACGTTCAGCCTTGAGCGATGACAAAAGCTCTCACAAACATTGCGACGAGTAACCGTAGGAGCAATAAGAGGCGGTAAAAACCCGTCTCTTATTTTTCGTTTTCTTTCACTGTTTCCCGTTCAACTAGTACAGGTTCATAAAGAATATTCGGCTGTGCCTGTCCTTTTTCAATCGTTGTGACGATCCACCGTGCGGCATCTTGTCCCAACTTTTCTTTTGGATGTGTCAATGTTGTCAATTTTTTATTTCCTAAATGGCTTAAAGAAGAATCGTCTGTTCCTACGATGGATAGATCATCTGGAATTTGATAGCCATTTTCTGTCAGCTTATCTAGCAATAAACTAGCTATTTGGTCGTTATAGCAAATGATGCCATCTAAAGCTTGTTCTTCTTTCAACCGTTGTACTGTTTTTTCAGCGATTGTTTCTCGTGTTTCCGTGGTGAAAGTAATGATATCTTCCATCAAAAAACGCACATTATACTGTTCACACGCGCTGATAAAACCTTTCATCCTGTATTTTCCTTGAAGATCGTCGATTTTTGTGATGAACAACAGACGCTGATGTCCTTTTTTTATCAAATATTCTGCTGCCATAAAACCGACTTTCACATCATCTAAACAAATATAAGAGGCATTTAACTCTTCATAAGCAGCATTGATCATCACCATCGGAATGCCTTGTTCTCTCAAAGCAACATAAAGTGCTAAGTTTGGGTTATACTGATTACTTTTCGTAGGCTCAACGATCAAACCATCTACCCCATAAGCAATCATTTTCTTCAAACACTCTTTTTCCAATTCGTGATCGTTATTCGTACTGGCTAAAAGCAATGAATACCCAGACTCTCGTAATTCATTTTCGATTCCTCGGATAATCGACGGAAAAATATAATCAGAGAGATATGTGGTGATGACACCGATCGTTTTTGTTCTGTTCAATGGTGTTTTTTCTATCTTATAGCTGTCATCTACATATGTGCCCGATCCTTTTTCTTTACGCAGATAGCCCTCATTTACCAACACAGCGATTGCTTGCCGAATCGTATGTCTGCTGACGTCATATATTTCTTGCAGCTTGAATTCTGAGGGAATGGTTGTATTTACTTCGTATTCCTCACGAAGGATCTTTTGTTTTATCTCATCTGCAATGTCTTGATATTTTGCCATTTGCCTTGCCCCTTTTTATTTGTACGTACATATATCATAACGAATCTGCAAGGTTTATTCAAGCAAAAATCAAGGTTTCTTGTGCTCATAAGGCATACGGAACAGGTTCACCAAATTCTGGAAATCCTTGCTCATTCCACGTAAAACATTGCGCGTTCGCGTGCCGATTGGGATTGTCTAACGGATCCCCTTTTTGGTTCTTCTCTGGTCGAGCATGATAGATCAAAATATCAAAGCACCCATCTTCTGAAACCGTAAACGAGTTGTGACCAGGACCAAATTGCTTATTTTTTTCAGAAGAAACGAATACTGGCTCCGATAATTTATGCCATGATTCTTTTAATAAAAGATTCTTGTGCTCATCAGCCCACAGCAGGCCCATGGCATAGTTTTCATCTGTTGCACTACCAGAATACGTAATGAATATTTTCCCATTGCGAGTAAGGACTGCTGGACCTTCATTTACTGAAAAACCCCGTTTTTCCCATTCATACTCAGGTATAGAAAGGAGGATCTGCTTCCCCTTTAACGTCCAAGGATTATCCATTTCGGATAGATAAAGATTAGAATTCCCAGTAATTTCAGGATCTTGTTGGGCCCACACATAATATAGCTTTCCTTGAGAAGAGAAAGTTGTTCCGTCTAAACTGAAAGTTTCCCTTTTCGTTTTTATTTGTCCCTTTTCTATCCAATCTGTATTCATTGGATCTATATGCTGATTTTCAAGTACGAACATGCGGTGATGATGAGATTCATCACGTATAGTTTTATGATTGCTTGCAGCAAAGTAAATATACCATTTTCCATTGATATAATGGACTTCAGGTGCCCAGATCAATTCACTCATCGGTCCTTCTTCATGAGCCTGCCATACAATCAGGCTTTCAGCATGTTCTAATTCATTCAGTGACTTTGCCCTTCTTAATTCAATCACTTGGTAGCCTGGAACCGATCCTGTAAAATAATAATAACCATCTGTATGTTTATATACCCAAGGATCTGCCCGTTGCCGAACGATAGGATTATTATAAAGTGTCTTCATCATAACAAATTTCCTCACATTTTCTTTATTCTAATTACATTCCAAGAGTATTTTTCTATCCCTACATTTAATTCGTCATGTTTTTCTATTGAAAAATAGTTTATTTCAGGTTTTATTTTTTCTGGTTCTTCACGTGTATTTTTGTCCAACAGATCGCTACTGGTTAATGTGTAGTGCTCTCCTTGATCTAGCAAATTGAAATCATGTTCAATCGTTATCTTTTGTTGTTCATTTGTGCGATTGATCAAGAAAATAGTCAGCTGATTGCCGTTATCTACGATCACACTGTCCACATAAGGAACATTTTTTATCTTTTCACAATCATAAACAGGGCAAATGATTTGTTGTTCCAATACTTGACCTTTAGCATATTTCGATAAGTGTTGCATCACATAATAAGTTGGATTCCTCCATGCTTGTCCTTTAGCATCTGTCAGTATTAAAGGTATTGTGTTTACTAACAATGATTGACAACTAATCTTTACGCGATCTGCGTGTCGTAAAATAGCCAGCCCTAATGAACCAAATAATAATGTATCTTCCATAGTAAAGTAACACCAATCGATGGGACTACCGACTTCAAAATCCCTATGTTTTTTTTCCGGTTGGGCATGTACATTCCATTCATCAAACGCTAGATACATTGTTTTCTCACTTCTCAAATATCCTTTTACATAATCACAAGTAGCAACGATTTCTTCAATTTGACGATCGAATCGATAAGCTTTTGCAAGGTATGTCGCTGTATCATCACGCTCATTTTTAGGAGGTTTAGTCAAGTCTTCTTCATCATACTTATCAATATAGTTATGCAAAGCTAAATAATCTACATTCTCATAAGCTTCTTCTAATGCGATACGATCCCATTCAGGGTACGATGGTAAACATAGCGTAGAGCTTCCAACTAAGATTGTTTCAATTGAATCATCCACTAACTTCATGACTTTTGAGGCTTCATTTGCTAACCTACCATATTCATAAGCACTCTTAGCCCCCACTTGCCATGGCCCGTCTAGCTCATTCCCTAAACACCATAATTTAACGCCAAAAGGCTTTTTTTGCCCATTTTTTATTCTTAAATCACTCCAGAAGGTTCCTTTTGGAAAATTACAATATTCTACTAAATTTTTTGCTTCATCAATTCCTTTTGTTCCTAAATTCACCGTGAATATCGGTTTCGCTTGTACATGACTGATCCATTTAAAAAATTCGTGGAGTCCAAAATAATTTGGTTCTATACCTCGCCATGCTAAATCAATTTTTTTTGGTCGTTGTTCTTTCCTACCTACAGTATCCACCCAATCATAACCAGATGTAAAGTTTCCTCCAGGATAGCGAATGACACCTAATTCTAATTCCTTTACATAAGAGAGGACATCTTGTCTAAACCCGTCACCATCAGCTGTTTCATGGCCCGGTTCATAAATCCCTGTATAGACGACACTTCCCATATGCTCAACAAATGAGCCAAACAGCCGAGAACTGATCTCTCCTACCGTAAAATCCTCTCTGATTTTTACTTTCACTTCTTCGTCCAACAGCTTTCCCTACCTTTCATTTCCTATAGTCAAGATAATAGATACAAGTTTCCATACGCCACCAGCAAAGATAAAAATAAAAGGAGGGAAAAGAAATATGAGCAGTACAAATCCTAATAACAATACGCAACAAAGAATATTTCTCAAAAAATCAAAAAATACTTTCCATGCACTTTGTTCAAAAATTTGTAAAAATGTGATATCTTTGTTTTCAGAAATCACATATATCCAGGATAAAAGAAACATGGAATAAATAAGTGAAACTACATATCCACTAATTGAAAGTACGATTGTCTGTTCTTCTAATAATTGATTAACAAGAAAATAAATAATGATCGTTAACAGACTAAGGAACAAGTTCTTACCAAAATGTTGCTTTATTCCTTGTAAGAAAAAATAAATGATATTTCCTGATCCCTCACCTTTCCATTGCGCCATTACATAAAAAACAGCACATGTAGCAGGCACGATAGTAATAACAGGCAAACACACGATTACCCAGAGAATACCTAATAAGATGTAATCAGAAACCACAATCAACTGTCCATAAAATTTAGTCTCAACTATTTTCATCTTCCTCACTCTTTCATTCCAGACATAGCTGTTCCTTGAACAAAATATTTCTGTGCAAAAATATAAACCACTAGTAATGGCAGCATTGAAATAACCGTTCCAGCCATTACAGGTCCATAAAAAGAAATGTTCTGCCCCGTAAATAAAGCTAACCCTGCTGGTAAAGTTCTCATTTTTGAACTACTTGTCAATATCAATGGATAAAGCAAGTCATTCCAACTATTCATCAGCGTGAAAATCCCTAATGATAAAAGAGTAGGTTTGCTCAATGGCAACATGATTTTCAAAAAAATATTAAACTCACTTAATCCATCAATGCGTGCTGCCTCTTCCAAAGAATCTGGTAAAGTAATAAAAAGGAACGCATCATGAAGATACCAAATGCAGTTGTCATACGAGGAATGATCAAACCTGCATAAGTATCAAGCATGCCAAGCAAATTGACTTCAATAAATAGAGGAATCATGAAGACTTGGAATGAGATCATCATTGTCAGCAAAACGAAATAGAACAAAACTGATTTTCCTTTGAAACGCATACGAGCAAATGCCATACCCCGCAAGAGAATCAAAGAATACAGAAGTGATCACTGTCCCTCCAGCAAAAATCACTGTATTTTTGATGTAATCTAATAAAGGGATCGTTGTCCAAACCTTAATATAGTTATCTAGGGTATAGCTATCTGCAAATATTCTAGGCGGAAATGAGATAATGTCTTTTTCGTGTTTAAAAGAAGAAATAATCAGCCACAAAAAAGGAAACGCAATAACCAACAATATAACTAGCATACTAATCGTTCGAATGATTTTTTTACCACTAACTGCTTTTCGACTATTCACAGTAACTGTAATCGAGCTTTCTGGTGCCATACAGGTTTCCCTCCTATTTCATTTGTTTTTCTTTCCGTGACATGTACACATTAGTGGAGATAGCTATAGTTGCAACAATGATAAACAAAACCGAAGACAGTGCTGATGCATAGCCCAATTCATAAGGTGCTGTAAATCCTCGACTGTAAATATATTGAACAGCTGTTTCTGTCTTAAATTGTGGGCCACCAGCGGTTGCAACATATACTTGGTCAAACACTTGCATCGAACCAATCAGATTCGTTAAAATACAAAAACCTAAGGAGGGAACGATCTGAGGTAGCGTAATGTTAAAAAACTGCTGTCGATTTGTTGCACCATCCATTTGAGCAGATTCATACAAAGAGGGAGAGATTCCCTGAATAGCAGTCAAGAGAATCGTCATAGTAACACCAAAATTCTTCCAAACAGTCATGATGGCTACCGTCGGCATAGCAAGGGTTGGATCGCGAAAAAATTGAGGGATCGGCAAGCCGACTTGTGAAAACAAGTAAGGAATCGCCCCTACATTCGGATCAAGCAACATAGAAAAAATAATCGCAATTGACGTCAATGAACAAATA
The DNA here is from genome assembly GCF_031143325.1 of Enterococcus sp. FR204. Classification (NCBI taxonomy): domain Bacteria; kingdom Bacillati; phylum Bacillota; class Bacilli; order Lactobacillales; family Enterococcaceae; genus Enterococcus; species Enterococcus sp. FR204. Next base: position 55,797 of record NZ_JAKZIW010000011.1, read on the forward strand.
ACTGGAATGTAAAATGTCGAACGACAAAAACGATTGAATCTGGTATTTTTAGATAATGCTACTGCTGCTAATAAACCAACGATAATTTGTGTTGGCGTTTCGAGTACGGTGAAATATAAAGAATGAATCAACGAATTAACTGCTCGTTCATCACTAAATATACGTGTGAAATTTTCAAAACTTACAAAATTTCTTGATGTAAAGAAAATATTCAAATCTGTAAAACTAATAGCAAATGTTCCTAAAAGCGGTATGACAGTAAATAATAATAAAACTAAAAAAGATGGAGTTAAAAACAAATACGCAGCACGATCAGGACGATTCCAATATTTGGTGAATCCGTTCATATAGTCCACCTCATCTTTCATTTTGATAAAATATACAATCTTGGTTTAAACGAATCTGAATAAGATATCCGAACAATCGCTGTGATTTTTGCAATAACACCTATATACTAGGTCGATCATTCAGATATCTGTATCTTGCCAACAGTCTATCCTGTATAAAGTTCTGTACTATTTTTGCAGTAATTGATTGATGGCATCATCTGCATCGTTCATGAGTGTCTCAGGATCTTCTCCTGCTAATAATTTTTCAATCAGTGGATTGATGATATCGTTATTGATCGCAGAGATTTGGGTAAAACCTGGTAAATATGGCTCTGCATAGTCCATTTGTTTCGATAATTCAGATACAATAGGATCATTTTTTACTTCTTCATCTTTTGCTACTGAATCCAAGTAGGCAGGAAAACCATTTTCGATACTCCATTTTTTACCAATTTCAGTTGTATTCCAATATTTCAAAAACTCATAGACAGCTTCTTTTTTATTATTATCTGTACTTGCCGGAATGGCATATCCTACGCCATCTAAAATAGCTGTTTTTTTGTCTGAATCACTCCCTTGTGGTAAGGTAGTCACATTATAATCAATCTCGTTTGCTTTCAATCCGTTATTTAACCATGGCCCATTGATTTCAATGGCTAGTTGACCAGCATTCATTAAATTGTCCATTTCGGCGCCAGAAATCGATTCTGGACCAGTCTTGTCTACATGGATCATTTTTTGGATCGCTTTTAACGTTTTAAGGTTCTCAGGAGACGCAAATTCAGACTTAGTATAATCATTGTTCACTAATTTACCGCCATTTGCTAACATCCAGTTATATAACGGTGCAGTTCCATCCTTATTGAAGACAAAACCTGATACATTTTTACTACTATCAGTTAATTTTGGTGCCATTTCTGTCAATTCTTCCCAAGTAGTAGGTGGTTGTTCAGTATCTAATCCAGCTTGTTTAAACAAATCATTATTCCAATACATATACATTCCTTGTACCTGCATGGGGACAAAATACTGTTTACCTTCTACTTCACCTAATTCAATAGCCGTTTCTTTAAAATCAGATTTATCTACTCCATCATATTCCCAGAAATCGTCTAATGGTCGTACCGCTCCGTTTTCTACATACTGTGCAAAATCTGGATAATTTAATGCAATAAAGTCAGGTGCTTTTTTAGAAGAAATCGCTGTAGGAAGTTTTTCATTCAAATTGGCCCAAGTCATGATATCCATTTCAATTTTGATGTTTTTATCATTTGTTTTATTAAATTCATTAACGATTTCTTGCAATATTTCACCATCAGATGCAGTAAACCCATTCCAAAAAGTCAAAGTCACTTCTTTATCAGAATCAGATTCTGCTGAACTTCCGCCACCGCAAGCTCCTAAAATACCTGTTGCAGCTACCAACAAAGAGCCAATTAACCATTTTTTACCTTTCATTTTTTGTTCCTCCTTCATCTGATAAACGACATCTGACCACATTCCAAGATAGCGGTTTCAATAAACAATTGATTTTCCCATCTTCAGCTTTTACATTTGTTGAATGACTTGGTTTTACTTGTTCACTTTTAGGAAGATTAGTTGCTTTTGTATCAAATCCACTCATTTCAGAAAAATCAATCACTCCCTCTACTGATAATTCAGACAAGTGAACAGTTAGATTCATTTCTTCTTCTCCACGGTTAACTGCAAATATGACAAGTTCTTTGTCATTTATTACGGCTATACTTTCTAAATACGGCACTTCTTCAAAATCTTCCTTCGCATAGTTTGCTGAACGAATTTGTGGGCTTAACACCTCTCCTTGTCCATACACAGCAGCTTGCATAAATGGATAATAGATCGTCTGTCTCCAAGCTTCTCCGTTTGTTTCTGTCCTGATTGGTGCAATAACGTTTACCAATTGAGCAAGACAAGCAATCTTTACTCTATCTGCATGTTTCAATAAAGTGATTAATAGACAGCCTAATAGTAATGCATCTTCAAAATTATAGTTATCTTCTAGTAAAGGAGGAGCAATCTGCCAAGGCGCTGCTTGCTCATCTTGTTCCGCTGAATGATACCAAATATTCCATTCATCAAAGGACAGGTTGATCTGCTTCTTACTATGTTTCTTCGCCTTGACTGTATCGCACATCGCTGTCACTTCAGAAATGAACCGATCCATGTCTAAGGAACGTGCAAGATAATGAGAAAGATCATTTTTTTGGTTGCCATAATATTGATGAAGAGACAAATAATCTATTTGATCGTACGCTTGATCAAGAACTGTTAACTCCCAGTCACCAAATGTAGGCATTTGCCGATTCGAACTTCCGCATAAAACCACCTCAATTGAATCATCTACGAGTTTCATCGCCTTAGCCGTTTCCTCTGCTAACCGTCCATATTCTTCCGCTGTTTTATGTCCAATCTGCCAAGGACCGTCCATTTCATTCCCTAAACACCATGTCTTAATTCCAAAAGGGCTCTCTTGACCATTCGAACGCCTTAAATCACTCCAATAAGTTCCTTTAGGAAAATTACAATATTCGACTAAATTACGAGCTGCATCTACTCCACGAGTACCCAGATTGACAGCCATATTGATTTCGGCCCCCACATGCTGACACCAGTTATAAAATTCATGAATCCCAACTTCATTCGTTTCAATTGTCCGCCAAGCTAAATCCAACCTTCTAGGTCTATTTGCTATGGGCCCAATACTGTCTTCCCAACGAAATCCTGACACAAAATTTCCACCAGGATATCTAATCATGGGAATGTTCAATTCTTTTACCAAGTGAATGACGTCTTGGCGAAATCCACTTTTATTAGCTGATGGATGATCTGGCTGATAAATCCCTTCATATACTGCTCGTCCCATATGTTCAATAAATGAACTGTACAACCGCGGATCAACTTTGCCTACACGCTTGACACTACTAATCAACATTGTGGCTTCCATAACTGACCTCCTTTAATTTATACATGAATAATACACCTTGTTGAAAGCGTTGTCAATAATATAAATGTTAAACTTACTTATTTTTTATCGATTTTAATTAACCAAAATATTAATAACGATTAAAACAAATAATTTAATATAACTTTTATTAACAAATATGTTAATATATAAGAAAAACCTTTTAAGAGGTGATATATATGCAACTACAAATAAACGAAGAATCCTTACCGGTATATGAAGCATTAGCTAGTAAAACAAGGATCAGGATCATCCAGCTACTTTCCAAAAAGAAGATGAATGTCAAAGATTTGGCAAAAGAACTTGGGGTAAGCAGTGCTATCACAACGATGCACGTGAAAAAGCTAGAGGAAGCAAACATCATCAAAACAGAAAAAGTAGGACAACAAAAAATTTCGAGCCTTCGTGTCGATAAAATCGATATCAGTTTTCCAGAAAAAATATTCAATGCTTTTGATACGAAAGAAACATCGATACCTATTGGTCACTATACAAATTATGCAATTGAACCAACATGCGGTTTAGCTACGATCCATGATTTTATCGGGAAAGTGGATGAACCACGCTATTTTATGGATCCTCGAAGGATGGATGCCCGCATTCTCTGGTTTACCAGCGGATTTGTCGAGTATCAGGCACCTAATTTTTTAAATACAGAGGATACATTGGAGATGTTGGAAGTTTCTGTGGAAATTTCTTCTGAATTTCCTTTTTCAAATGACAATTGGCCTTCAGATATCACTTTCAGCCTAAATGGTGTGGAGCTAGGAACATGGACGAGCCCTGGAGATTTTGCTGATATCCGCGGTAAATATACGCCTGATTGGTATCCAGATAATCTTAATCAATACGGCTTGCTGAAGACGATCCGAATTACCAAACACTTGACGAATATGAATGGAGAACCCTTGTCAAACATCACGATCAACGACATCCCTAAAGAGCAAGACACTTGGCATTTGCGAATCGAAGTGAAAGACGATGCCAAACATGTGGGGGGCTGTACTTTATTTGGTAAAGGATTCGGTAATTACGATCAGGATATCAAATTAAAAGTTTACTACAGCTGATATTTTTCTTTTCTATTTTATAAAACAAAAACAGCCAATCCCTATGAAGGGACGGCTGTTTTTGCTTTATTGTTATTTCCAGAAATCATCCAAAACGGAAATTGGCAAATGTCGTTTATGTTGTGTCTTGTTCCACCATGCTTCGATTTTTTCTTGTGCTTGAGCGGGAACTTCTTTTCCTTCTAGATAATCATCAATTTCATTATATGTGACACCTAGTGCGACTTCATCTGCAATCATTGGTTTCCCATCTTCAAGATCTGCAGTCGGAATTTTTGTGTATAATTTTTCCGGTGCATTCAATGCTTGAAGCAATTGTTTCCCTTGTCGTTTGTCCAAACGGAATAATGGCAAAATGTCGGCTCCACCATCACCAAATTTCGTGAAGAATCCAGTAATGTTTTCTGCAGCATGATCTGTCCCTAATACGGCTCCTGCTCTTTCTCCAGCTACGGCATATTGCGTAATCATACGTTGACGTGCTTTGATATTTCCTTTATTAAAATCGCTGATTTCCACACCTGCTTCGCTTAATACTTGTACTTGTGCATCAACAGCTGGTTTGATATTTACTCGCAGACTAACATCGGGCTGGATAAAGTCAAGAGCAGCTTTTGCATCTTCTTCATCTGCTTGTTCACCATAAGGAAGACGAACAGCGATAAATTGATAGTTTTCATCTTTTGTTTCTTCACGCATTTCTTCCATCGTTAGTTGCGCCAAACGGCCTGCTAAAGTAGAATCTTGGCCGCCGCTGATACCTAGTACAAAAGTTTTAAGAAACGGATATTTTTTCAAATATGCTTTCATAAAGTCAATACTTTTACGTATTTCTTCTTTTGGATCAATTGTTGGTTTGACACCTAATTCATTGATAATTTCTGTCTGCAGGCTCATTTATTCTCCTCCTATGCTTCTGTATGAAGTTCTGCTACGCTTTTTTTCATTCGTTCCATGATAGCCATTTTATGGTTCCAGCATTCAGTAGACAGATCGACTGGGTATTTTTGCGGATTCAAGTCTCGTTTATACTCTTCCCATAGTGAATCTAGATTTTCTTTTGTATATTCTTTGATTTCGTTTAGTGCAGGTAATTCGTAAACTCTTTTTCCTTCGATAAAGATATCTTGTAAAACTGGGCGAGCTGTAAAGTCTCGAACAGTTTTATTGATAAACGTATGCACTGGATGGAACATGAAGATAGCTTCTTCTTCTCGAGGGTCTTCATCCCATAATGTAACGTAGTCTCCTTCAGATTTCCCATCAAAATTTCGAGTGATGCGCCACACTTGTTTTTTCCCTGGAGTAGTTACTTTTTCTGCATTGCTTGATAACTTGATCGTATCCATCATGTTTCCTTCATCATCTTCGATCGATACTAGCTTGAATACTGCACCAAGGGCTGGCTGATCATAGGCTGTGATCAATTTTGTCCCAACACCCCATACATCAATTTTAGCTTTTTGCATCTTTAAATTCAAAATCGTTGCTTCATCCAAGTCATTCGAAGCATAGATTTTTGCTTCCGTAAATCCGGCTGCATCTAATTGTTCCCGAACACGCTTAGATATATAGGCCATATCTCCACTGTCGATGCGTACGCCTTGGAAGTTGATTTTGTCACCTAATTCTTTCGCCACGCGAATCGCACTTGGCACACCTGATTTCAACGTATCATAAGTGTCGACTAAGAACACGCAGTCTTTATGGGTTTTAGCGTAGGCCATAAATGCTTCATAATCATTTCCATAAGATTGGACTAACGAATGAGCATGGGTCCCGCTAGCTGGTATCCCAAATATCTTCCCAGCACGTACATTGCTTGTTGCATCTGCTCCGCCGATATATGCCGCTCTAGTTCCCCAGACTGCTGCATCCAGTTCTTGTGCCCGTCTAGTTCCAAATTCCAATAGTGGATCTTCTCCGATGACAGATTTGATACGAGCTGCTTTTGTCGCGATCAACGTTTGGAAATTGACCATATTCAACAGTGCTGTTTCTACTAATTGGCAGTGCGCTAAAGGCCCTTCCACTTGGATCAATGGTTCATTTGCAAAAACTAGTTCTCCTTCACGAGCAGAACGAACTGTTGCTTTAAATTCAAAATTTTGTAAATACTCCAAAAAACCTTCAGGATAGACTTCTAATCCACGCAAGTAAGCAATATCGGAATCATTGAACGTCAGATTCTCTAAATAATTGACTAACCGTTCCAATCCTGCAAAAACCGCGTATCCGTGGTTAAAAGGCATTTCTCGAAAGTAACATTCAAAAACAGCATGTAAATCAGCTCGACCTAATTCCCAGTATGTCTGCATCATATTGATTTGATATAGATCCGTATGCAGCGTCAAACTGTCGTCTGGGTAAGTATTATTCATCTTGTATTACTCCTCTTGGCAAGTTTTCATTTCCTACCCATTATAACAAAAAAAAATAATAGGAAAAGAAATCTTCCATTTTTTCTGAAAAAGCACATGTTTTACGGATATTTCTTGCTAAAAATGAACTCCATCTGCTAAAACTATCCTTTCTTATTGGTATTTAACCTAAACGAGAAAGAATACTTATTTTATTCAATGTATCCGAGACACGAAGTAATTAGCGTTTTCTATTTTTCTTACTTGATAAAAT
>NZ_JAKZIW010000110.1:0-581 GCF_031143325.1 Enterococcus sp. FR204
AAAGGCGGAAGTGATTATCTGGCAAAGAAGTATTCCATTAAGGCTCCATCACAAGTGAAGCGCTGGATCAATGCCTATCAAGAATTTGGTGAAGAGGGTCTAGTAAGAAAGCGACAAAAGAAAAAATATTCTGTTCAATTTAAGCTGGATGCGATAGAGTTATATCTAACAAGTGAGCTGTCCTATCGTGAAGTTGCCAACACACTTAACATGAACAACCCTAATTTGATCGCTAGTTGGATGCGTCAATTCCGTGAGGGTGGGATCGATGGACTCTCAAAAATGAAAGGATGTCCACCTATCTTGTCTAAGAAAAATGAACCCAAAAATAAGAAAAAATCTACAACTAAAGCAACGTCTAAAGAACGTGAACGCATCGAGGAGTTGGAGAAACGAGTCCGTTCCCTTCAAATTGAAAATGCCTTTTTAAAAGAATTGAGGAAGCTGCGAAAACAGGAAGCCCAACAACGACGAATGAAGCAATTGCACGAATCATCGCAAGCCTCCGAGGACCGTTTAAATTAGTTGAGCTTCTAGAAACTTTAAAGTTCCCTAAGGCAACCTTTATGTACTGGCAAAAA
>NZ_JAKZIW010000111.1:0-506 GCF_031143325.1 Enterococcus sp. FR204
TTATATTGGACATGGTTTGGGGCGTGTAGTGATGCCCATACATTTTCTCAATCAAGTCTGCGATTTCCGACATGGTAATACCTTTTCGGAAGAGGTGAATGACGGTCTCATCTAACGTGTCATTCGTCCGTCTATAAGCAGGAACAGTCTGTTGCTTGAACTCGCCATTGCGGTCGCGCGGAATCTGGAGATGAAGTTCCCCATACTCGGTCTTGACCGTACGGTCATAGGAGCCGTTACGAGAATTACCCGTGTTAAAACCAATGCGATCATACTTTTCGTAATCGAGGAAAGCCGTTAACTCCGTTTTGAGAAGCGTATTGACTGCTTTCTCCAAATGGACACGGAATAATTCATTCAAATCGCCTTTGTTCGCTAGAGTCTTTAGAATTTCTGTAGTAAAATCGTTCATAGGGAAGTCCTCTCTTCTGTGAATGTGTTGTGGTAACTCTATTCTACAGAAGGGACTTCCTTTTTTCTATTTACACAAAATATTTTACACTCTC
>NZ_JAKZIW010000112.1:0-497 GCF_031143325.1 Enterococcus sp. FR204
GTTTCAAATTACTAAAATCATTATCCCTATAATTACTATTCCAATAGTATCGAATGCGTTAGGGCCAAGTGGAATTGGTATTTATAATTATACTTTTTCAATTGCTCAATATTTTGTTTTAGTTGCAGGATTAGGTGTTGCAATTTATGGAAATAGAGAAATTACTTTAACACTTAACAGAAATAAAGAAGAATTATCAAAAGTATTTTGGGAAATACTGATGTTTAAAGCAATGACAACTATTTTTGTTCTTATGTTTTATTTTGCTTTAACTTTCTTCTTAGAGAATAAAATTTATTTATTGATACAATCCTTGACGATTATAGCCGTATTTTTTGATGTTTCGTGGTTTTTTATGGGGATTGAAGATTTTAAAAAAACTAGTATTTCTAATTTATTGGTACAAATTGTTACGTTTGTTTTAATTGTTTTCTTGATTAAAAATGAAGGAGATGCATTAAAATATACACTTATTCAAGCGTTAGGTTTAGTATGTT
>NZ_JAKZIW010000113.1:0-416 GCF_031143325.1 Enterococcus sp. FR204
GGCTCTTTGTCAAATGATGTTGGTAAAGAGAAATCTTAGAATAATTGGAGATCAAGTGGATCAGTTCCTCTTGATCTTTTTTAGTTGAAAATCAATGCGTTGCCATGACGAATCATGATGCGCAATTTGAAATTATAAAAGCTACGAAAGCCATATGCATTTCGTTTTAACACTTTGATATGGTTGTTCAGACATTCAAGTGGGCCATTTGAATAACTTTGTTGTAAAGCATTTTTGATTTGTGGCAGAAATTTCTGGAACGTTCTCAAGGTCGTCTGATAGCCTTCGGGAAGCATGATATTATTGGTAAGTAGTTCTTCAAACGATACGTAGTCTCGTTCCTTTACAGCGTAAAGAAAGTCTTGATATAACTGATAGCCTACACGCAAAGCAGGGCTCCCTTTCAGTAAGCGATC
>NZ_JAKZIW010000114.1:0-387 GCF_031143325.1 Enterococcus sp. FR204
CCATGCGGGTGTAGTTTAGTGGTAAAACCACAGCCTTCCAAGCTGTTGTCGCGAGTTCGATTCTCGTCACCCGCTTTTAGTTTTTTATGGGCCTATAGCTCAGCTGGTTAGAGCGCACGCCTGATAAGCGTGAGGTCGATGGTTCGAGTCCATTTAGGCCCATTAGTACAAAATCTTATTGGTTTTGGGGAAGTACTCAAGTGGCTGAAGAGGCGCCCCTGCTAAGGGTGTAGGTCGGGAAACCGGCGCGAGGGTTCAAATCCCTCCTTCTCCGTTTCAATATTTTGTTTTACCTGGCCCGTTGGTCAAGCGGTTAAGACACCGCCCTTTCACGGCGGTAACACGGGTTCGAATCCCGTACGGGTCATTAATTTAATATAGTTTTAC
>NZ_JAKZIW010000115.1:0-383 GCF_031143325.1 Enterococcus sp. FR204
TAATTAAACGGGAAGTAGCTCAGCTTGGTAGAGCACTTGGTTTGGGACCAAGGGGTCGCAGGTTCGAATCCTGTCTTCCCGATAATTATAAATTTAAACACGGGGCCTTAGCTCAGCTGGGAGAGCGCCTGCTTTGCACGCAGGAGGTCAGCGGTTCGATCCCGCTAGGCTCCATTTCATTTAAATAATGAATATCTTTTTCGCGGTGTAGCTCAGCTGGCTAGAGCGTCCGGTTCATACCCGGGAGGTCGGGGGTTCGATCCCCTCCGCCGCGATTTTTAAGAGCCTGGACCTTTAGCTCAGTTGGTTAGAGCAGACGGCTCATAACCGTCCGGTCGTAGGTTCGAGTCCTACAAGGTCCATTGTGGCGTTGTAAGTTTCAT
>NZ_JAKZIW010000116.1:0-361 GCF_031143325.1 Enterococcus sp. FR204
ATAAGCTTTCATTTGATACGCCCAACCTTGATCTGAGTGAAACGTACGACGATAGGGACAATCCGTTAGTGGTCTGGATAGCTTCCTCCAAACCTTCCATTACCGCTAATGCATTGGGTTTTTCAGAGATACGATAGGATAAAATCTCACTATTGAACATATCCATAAAAGGATCTAGATACAATTTATTTTGACGGATAATGCCTTTGGCATCCACTTCATGGTATTTAAATTCAGTTGTATCCGTCGTGATTTTCTGATGGCAGATACTAGTGTAGAAACGACGATGGATCCGATTTTTGGCTACTGCTCCGACTTGACCTCGATAAGAATTGTAGCGCCGTGATTTACGTGTGTATGC
>NZ_JAKZIW010000117.1:0-322 GCF_031143325.1 Enterococcus sp. FR204
GAGAGTGTAAAATATTTTGTGTAAATAGAAAAAAGGAAGTCCCTTCTGTAGAATAGAGTTACCACAACACATTCACAGAAAAGAGGACTTCCATATGAACGATTTTACTACAGAAATTCTAAAGACTCTAGCGAACAAAGGCGATTTGAATGAATTATTCCGTGTCCATTTGGAAAAAGCTGTCAATACGCTTCTCAAAACGGAGTTAACGGCTTTCCTCGATTACGAAAAGTACGATCGCATTGGTTTTAACACGGGTAATTCTCGTAACGGCTCCTATGACCGTACGGTCAAGACCGAGTACGGGGAACTTCATCTCCAG